>SKVX01000479.1 GCA_007129225.1 Halomonas sp. | reverse complement strand
ATCATCCTGACCCCGGTGCTGCTACCGCTGGTGCTCCAGTTGGGCATCGACCCGATCCACTTCGGCCTGATCATCGTGGTGGGGCTGGCCATCGGCATGATCACCCCCCCGGTAGCCATCAATCTCTATGTCGCCTCGTCGGTGACCCAGTTGCCGCTGGAGCGCATCACCCGGGCCATCATTCCCTACCTCCTGGGCCTGATCGGGGTGCTGCTGCTGGTGGTCTACGTGCCGATCATGCTGGGCATCTCGGGCTGACGGGCGCCGAGCGCTTGACGCCCGCCCCTCATGGCCTCAGGCTTGCCGCACCAGTTTCCTGTTGAAGAGATTCATCGTGATTCGAGCGACTCATTTCCTGCCGGCCTCCAGCGCACTGCTGGCCATTACCCTGCTGGCCGGCTGCACCACCTATACCTTCCAGGACGGCAGCCGGGAGACCCTCTGGGGTGTGCCGGCCGAGGAGGAAACCCGGCGCTTTGAGGACGACCGCCAGGCCGAGGGCGTGCGTTATCGGGTGCCGGGCGAGATCGAGGAGAAAACCTCGGAGTAACACGCCCCGGGAAACGAGCCGGTACTCAGCGTGATCGACGCAGCACCACGCTGAGGTTGTTGGCCGGCATCTCGACGACCCGCTCGAGCGCCAGGCCATGATGTTCGGCTTCCGCTACCACCGCTTCCAGATCGCGCACCCCCCAGCTTGGGTCGCGCGCCTTGAGGTCGGCATCGAAGGCTTCATTGCTGGGCGCCGTATGGCGCCCTTCCCGCCGGTAGGGCCCATAGAGATAGAGCACGCCGCCCTCGGCCAGCCGCCTTCCAGCACAGGCCATCAGCGCCTCGGTGACCCCCCAGGGCGAAATATGGATCAGATTGATCGCGAGAATGGCGTCGAACGGCCCCGCCGGGCATAGCGTCGTCACGTCCAGCGCCAGGGGCGGATGCAAGTTGGACAGCCCGGCATGCTCCCGCCACGCCTCGATGGAACGGCGGGCATGCGGGTTCGGGTCACTGGGCTGCCACTCCCACTCCGGCATGGCCTCGGCGCAGTAGACGCCATGTTCGCCGCTGCCGCTGGCCACCTCCAGGATCCGTGCCTGCTCGGGCAGCACCTGCTGCAACACCTCCAGGATGGGCTGGCGATTGCGCTCGGCGGCAGGGCTCATCAGACGGGCGTTGTTCATGATATCTCTGCGAGTTCCGGAATTGACGCCACGATACCAGCCTTTACCCGGGCGTGCGTAACTCCGGGAACGCGATCACCTGCAATCATTATTGTCGATGAAACGGTTGACGCTTTCGGTAGGTCAGGGAGCGCCATAGCCACTCCAGTGGGCCCGACCGATAGTGTCGCAGCCAGATCGGCGCCAGCAGCAGCTGCAGCAGCCAGATACCCAGCACGATGGCGAACTGCCCGGTCCGTTCGACCTGGCCGAATAGCGCCAGCCCCTGGCCATAGAAGAGGAAGACGCCGATGAGGGTCTGCAGGATATAGAGAGTAAAGGCCATGCGCCCCACCGCCGCCAGCCGCCACGTCAGCCAGCGAAGAACCCCATGGCGCAGCAGCAGCACGATGGCGGCCACCCAGCCGAGGCTTACCGCCAGGCTGCCCCAATAGTTGAACTGGCTGCCATGGAAGAGGGATTCGGGCCCCCAACCATTGGCGAAATTCCAGACAACGCCATAGCCCACCAGCGGCAGGCCAATGATTAGCGCAACCATAAGCAGGCACCAGTAGGTGGCATTCGACGCCTGGCCACTCAGCACGCCGAGCCGGTAGAGCCCCATGCCGATCAGCATCAGGCCAGCCGCCCGCCAGAAGCCCCAGACGACCAGGACAAAGGTCTGCGCTTCAGCAGTTATCGGCACACGATGGGGCAGCTGCGCCAGCCATCCACTCCGGTATATCGCAACTTCTTCGGCCAATGCCGCTGGAGACGGATCCCACTCCGCCTTGAAGTCGGCCAGTTGCGCCTCAGACCACAGGCTCATCGACCAGCCGAAATAGAGAAACAGCAGCGACGATACCGACAGCAGTGCGGTGCCGGTCACGAGCAAGGCACGAGGCGTCAGCTTGCGGAAGGGGAGGATGGCGAAGGCACAGACCGCATAAAGGAAGAGGATGTCGCCATACCACAGCAGATAGCCATGGGCGGCGCCGAACAGCAGCAGCCAGGCATTGCGCCGGTAATGCAGACGTACCGCCGATTCCCCACGCTGCTCGGCCCGGTCGGTGAACAACGCGATGCCGGCCCCGAAGAGCATGGAGAAGATGGCCATCATCTTCTCGTCGGCCAGGAGATGACTCAGCAGCCAGACCGCGAAGTTGGCGCCGGTAAGATCTCCCCATGCGGTGGGGTTCGTGTAGGCCGCCATCGGCATGGCGAAAGCCTGGATATTCATGACCAGGATGCCGAGCAGGGCAAAGCCACGCAGCACGTCCAGGGAGTGCACGCGCCCGCCCGAGGCTCGCACAGGCCCTGCCGCTCCCGATTCCGTGGTTACCTGCACTGCGTCCCCTCCCTTGCCCACACCGCCGCCTTGGT
>SKVX01000189.1 GCA_007129225.1 Halomonas sp. | reverse complement strand
CAAAAAAGAGGTGCTTTCCGAGTTGGTGCAGATCAGCAAAGAGCGCAACGCCATTATCCACGGGCGCAAGCTGACCCAAGTCGAGCGCAAGGGTAACGTCAATTACAAGAAAATCCCTGAGCTTCAAGTTGATGAAGAAGGTAGGGGGTTAATTCTTACTTACAATTCCGCTACTGAAGAAGTGAGTGTCGTAGACCGTCAGTTGCTGTTATATAGGCGGTTTGCAACGGTAAAATGGCCTTGGGAAGATATCATTACCGAAGCCGATGCAAAAGGTGGTCAGTTGGATGATGATTAACCAGTGTATCAAGCGGATCGTTTTGCCCTGGCGCTCCAAACAGCAGCTAATTCTGGTGTAAATGGAAATCAATATATGAGCAAGCCGCACCAGCGCGTTGGATCTATATCAAACGCTCATGTAGGAAAAGATTTTGAGGTTCTCGCCCTAGATATTTTCGCAGCGAGAGATATTCATCTTGAGAGCAAGTTTAAGCTGCCTGTCGGTGTGGCCGAAATTAAAAAATTGCATGCTTTCGATTTGGGCTGTGAAGAGCAGAAGATCATTGTCGAATGTAAGTGCCACAAGTGGACCGCTCCAAATGATAACGTTCCAAGTGCAAAGCTCACTGTGTGGAACGAAGCGATGTATTACTTTTTGGTCGCGCCCCAGGGATACAGGAAGATCCTGTTTGTCCTCAGAGATGTAAGTGAAAGGCGGCGAGAGACATTGGCTGAGTACTATGTCCGAACCTATGGGCATCTGATACCAGAAGGCGTCGAGATATGGGAGTTTGACGAGGAAAGCCAAGAAGTAGTTCAGCAATCATGTAACAAAGCGGTGTATCGGAAAAACCAGTTAACGCGGCGTTGCATCAGAATGTCCTGAATGTCCGCTCCTGGCCGATTGCCGACTAATCACCCCAAGGCGCTTTTCGTCTCATAAGCTCTGCCAATCTCGGATTTGGCTCTGGATCAGACTCAAGTTTTGACTTTAACCACTGGTGGTCTTCTTCACTCAAATTTATAACGAACTCACCTAACTCTTCGTCACTGGCGGCAGCCAAGAACTCAGCAGAACCTTTCTCTAATGACCTCAGTTCCTCATGGCTGGGCTGGAAATGGGCCTTGAAAATTTCACTTTGATGCTTCTGCTTCTCTTCGTCTTTCATCTTATTGGATTTCCGCTAGTGGCCGTTAGCAGCATTATTCGTACTCACTGTCTGGCCCACCGAATTCTCTTCCTACTGCAGAGTGGGCTAATTTCACAGAATAAGCATCAGCGATATTACGGAGTGCATGCTCGATAACTGTTTTGTCACCGCTTACTAGAGCATTTTTGAGGTATTCAGACGCAACCTCAGGGTCACGGAGTTCTTTATGGTGTGCAACACGTACATTTCTTTCAGCCATGACGCTGAGACTCCTCATTACCCTTAGTTATCATACTTGATTGCTCACGCCTAAACTGAATGGCTGCTTCTTTGCTTGGAGGATCAGTGGGGTAATGCACGGCCTCATACTCTTCTATCAACGTCACCAGATTGTCCAACTCTTTTCCCTCTGGCGTGCCAAGTTTGGCATTCCATAATTCCTCTGCGCGGGCTAGTGCTGCATCGTATTCAGATTCGGTTTCTATTTTATCAATCATTTCCATGTCCGGTCAGAGGAAGATTCTGGAAGTATAGGCCACGTTTGGTGTATGTCTCTTCCTGGCCGTTATCTGTCATCCCAGCCTATTATGGAATGATCGCACATAATCTAGAAAGCGATCTAATCTAGCATTCTCTTGCTCTTCAAAGTAGAACGGATCGAGGTCAGTAGCTCGAATTTCACTCGCGATTATTGGCCATCGTTCATCTAAAACATTAAAAAGGATCTGGCCATATCGCCATTCTGGATGTCTGGCCTTTTCTTTTTCTACCTCCTGAATATAAAAAGGCATTGAGAAAGGATACTCCTTCATTATGTCTCCTTCTGGCCGTTAGCTGTCTTCGTCTGATTTGCCAATTATTTCGCTAGAAGGTTTCATTCCTTCTACTAGGTTTTCTTCTTCATCAGGCCAAACTGCTTCGGTTGGTTCGACATAATGAGTAACACTTCCTTTTAGCGCGGATACTGCCTCCTCCTTAGAATAATGGACAGCCTCGAATTGCTCGACGAGTGTCACTAACGCATTCAATTCATCACCTTCTGGCGTATTAGGCCCAGCGTCCATCAATTCTTCAATACGCTTTAAGGCGGCTTCATAGCCCGCCTCTGTATGGATTATATCTATCATGACCTTGCCTGATATTGCCGTTCTCCGGCATTAACCTACCCATCTTATGGCGGACATCATTATCTGTTCCGCTGGAGGTATTCTATTGGCCTGAAAACGACCTAACCAAGTTCCTGATCCAGATACTTTCGTACCTCATACAAATCAGACACGCGGCCAACCAACATCCGAGATAATGCCGTTTGGCCATGAAACAGCGGGGCATCATTAGGCTTCGCCACCCACTCAAAAGCAGCTCGCTCAGTGGGAAGCAATGTACGAAGATT
>SKVX01000484.1 GCA_007129225.1 Halomonas sp. | reverse complement strand
GTGCGCCTGGTCAGCGAACCGGCCGCTGTGCTTGCTGGCCTACTCCTAGGTCGGTTCCGCGAGGACGCGCAAAGCCTGTCGTCGTCTCCGGTGAGGCTGCGGTTCCTCCCACCTGGACCATGGGAGGACCCGACGGGCCTCAAGCCATGGCGTGCAGCCGTCGAAGCCTGATGGGACTGACCCTGGCCTCCTCCGGGAGCAGCCACCAATCGGGCGGTCGTTGGGGGGCGGCGCCGATGCATCGCCGAGGTCGCGAGATCAGGAGCACATGTGGATCCGATACCAGCCGGCGTGAAGACGATGCGACTGCGTTACGCCGGTACCTGTGTTGGATGCGGTGCAACGGTTCAGCAGGGGGAGCGGGCTCACTTCCTCAAGGCCACCAAGACGGTCCGGTGTCTTGGATGTGGCGTGGGTGAGCCGATCGAGCCGCAGAGTACGGCCGGTGCCTCAGCGAACATCGAAGCGATGCGGGCCATCGAACAGGCTGAGCGCCTCGCCCAACGCCAGGCAGCCGCCGAGCGCCGAGCGGCCGCGTTCACCGCGGGGGCCGAAGGCGAACGGATCGTCGCCGAGGCGCTGGCCCCGCTCAGCGCTGCCGGGTACCTGCTGCTGCACGACCGCGCCTCAGGTCCGCGAGCGAACCTCGATCACCTCGTGATCGGGACGTCCGGGGTCTGGCTGGTCAACGCCAAGCACTGGTCGGGAACGATCACCGCGGAAGGAGTACTCCGGCACAACGGTCGCGACCGCGCCAAGCAGCTCGACCGGGCCGCGGACGAGCGAGCGCAGGTCACCGAAATCTTGGTTGTCGAGGGGCTACGAGTGCCCGTGCACAGCGTGTTCGCCTTCACCGCTGCCACGCCCGAACACACCGTCATCGATGAGGTCACGCTCGTGCCGGTGGCGAGTGTGCGTTCGGTGATCGGGGCGGCGCCCCCGGTTCTGGATGGCCGCACGGTCGACCGAGTTGTGACGGCGCTGGTCGATGCGCTGCCCTCAGCCAGCGAGCGGGAACACGCACCCGACGTTGCGGAGGCTGAGCTCCCTGAGGACCTGCGTGAGGACGGCGCCTACCTGTTCCTCGAGCCCTGGTCCGGGTACGGCAAGAAGCGACTCTATGTGCACCGGTTCGGCGGCAGCTTCGGGTACGTCGATCTTCAGCAACGGACCTGTCACGTCGATTCTGGTCACGAACGTGCCGAGGCGAACCTCGAGTTCGTGCTCGAGTGGTTCGCGGACGTCGATGCCGAGCCGCGTCAGATCGGTCGGCTGGGTCGGCTCGCGATGTGGGTCGCCGGGGGAGCGCCGCGGCGTGCGGTCGCCGTCCGCTTCCGTCGCCGCAACACCGACCGGCTCTATGTCCATCTCGCGGATGGCAAGAGCCGAACCCAGATCGGGCACTACGACCTGTTGGCGGGCAAAGCCCATGCCGCCGAGACCGAGTTCGCGGCGATCGTGGGCAAGGCCGCCGCGGTACGCGCCGACAGTCCATCGATCCGTTAGTCCGCAATTCCCGAGCGCTCGCCCGACCCGGTCGACGAGACGAGCACCGTGACACCTCCACCGAGTTTCCCTCTATGGAGCTGAGAGGCCCATGAAGGCTTAGCTGGCTGCAGGCAGGCTTCCGGCGACGCTCTCAAGTCGTGAAATGAGCTCTGGTGTTCCCTGGCCCGTAGCGTTGATCCTGGTACCTCCATCGACGGGCGCCACTGTGACCGTCAAGGTCTCGGTCTCCTTCACGAGCAGGGCAAGCAACCCGATCAAGAAGAAGAAGATCCCGATGACGGCAACGACGATGGCCCATTGGGGAGTGTATTTTCGCGTCAGTATGAGCGTGTGGTTTCCGCCCATGGTCACGGTGTAGCCCGGTGCGCTGGCAGTTGCGCTGATGATCTGTTGCATGACGTCGTCGGGATTTCCGCCAACGGTTACGGTCTTCACGAATGACTGTCCGGCCGCCACAGTTGCCCCCATGTCGCACTTGTTCGGGGGGCATTCCCCCCGAACACCTCCATCGGCGACCGCCAACGGAACTGAAGTCACCATCCGCGGCAAGGGCGACATGGACGCCGCCGTCCCGCTGGCCCACGGACGCTCCGCTGACACCCGTTCCGGTTACGAAGTGGTTGGCCCGATGAGTGGGCGTTCGCGATCGCCGACGGGTGTCCGGTCACGCCGGGCCGTGCGCTTATCGTGCCAGGGCTGCTGGTGGGATATCACGACCTCCACAGCAGCTTGCGATATCGGCGTCGGCAGGCGAGGCCCAAGCCCGTTTCGAGCTCGACTCGGCGCAGGATGCCCGGAGACCGCCGGGAAGCCCGCGCCCCAGCTCAGGAGACTGCCCCTTCGGCATCGGAGTACACCGCTCAGCGCGCGACCTATACATGCGTGTTGATCGCTTGTCCATCGGCGGCATTCGACCGGCTTGGCTGCCGCACGGCCACCCCTGAGCTGCATGCGGGGGTTCTGACAGTCGATGGCGCTCTGCGCGTGCGCCTTGTGGCGACGGGCCAGGGCTATGGAGGCGACTCGGGGGACGTGGC
>SKVX01000274.1 GCA_007129225.1 Halomonas sp. | reverse complement strand
TGACCCTGCCGCTGTGGTTGATCTATGCCAACCCCAGCTGGGACGAGGCGACCTTCCGCGATGAACTGGCTGAACTCGAGGGCGAGCTGCCGCTCAAGGTGATCCACGTGCTCAGCGACCCTCCCGAGGGTTGGCAGGGCGAGACCGGCTACATCGACACGGCGCTGCTGGTTCGCTGCCTACCGGAAGACGACGACCGGCGCGAGTACTTCATCTGCGGGCCCGAGCCGATGATGAACGCCGCAGAGGGCGGCCTGATCGAGCTTGGCTGCCCGTCACCCGCATCATTTCCGACCGCTTCGACATTGTCTGAAAGAGGCCGATCATGATCATGCTGCATCAATACGTCCGTTACGCCGGCAACCTGGCCGGCGTCATCCTGGTTGCGGCTGCCATTGCGGCTGCCGTGATGGTGACCCGCTGACCGGGCGTCATCCGCCGTAGAAGCGCGTAAAGCGCTCAAGCCCTTCACGCTCGGGCACGAAGCTGTTCTCCGGTGCCTTGGGGTCGGCATGGCCGAGGGCCAGCGCACACAGCACCAGTTCGCTGTCGTCCAGCGTCAGCTGCTCGCGAATCACGCGGTGATACGGGGCGATGGCGGCCTGGGCGCAGCTGTGCAGGCCCTGGCCGCGGGCGGCCAGCATCAGGCTTTGCAGGAACATGCCGCAGTCCATGAAGCTGCCGGTATCCAGGCGCCGGTCGAGGGTCAGAATCATCGCTACCGGGGCATCGAAGAAGGCATAGTTGCGCCTCGCCTGGGTCAGGCGCTTGTCGCGCTCTTCCCGGTGGATGCCCAGCGTATCGTAAAGGCCGTAGCCGCAGCGCCGGCGCCGGCTGATATACGGCTCGAACCATTCTCGCGGGTAGTAGACGTATTCGGCCTGGTGCCGGCCGGGCTCCCCATCGAAGGCCGCCTGAAGCGCATTGCGCAGTGCCGCCAGTGGCTCGCTGGTTACCACATGTACCTGCCAAGGCTGGATGTTGCTGCCGCTGGGCGCCTGTCTGGCCACGTGCAGCAGATGCTCCAGTGTCTCTCGTGGCACCGGTGTGGGCAGGAAGCGACGCACCGATCGTCGCGACAGAATGGCATCGTCTACATGCATGGAAGGCACCTCATACGCGATGGATGGCCTATCATGGTGCCGTCTTGCCAGCAGATTTGCGATGCCGAGAGCAGAGCTCATAGCCCATGCGGGGTGTCGAGTCGCTGCCGAGGCTCGGTTGTCGTTCTGGCGCAGGTGCCTGAATATAGGGGCGTACCTTGGCGTACTTGGGGCGGGAAAGGCGTTTTCGACAATTGGAAGCCTTCGAGCAGTGGATCGGCTTTGATGCGTCTGCCCCGGCACGGGGTGGTTAGCTACCGACCGAACGCACCGTGCTTATTGAGCAGATGGCTGGGCGTATCAGGATCCTGGCGAGGACTATTACGAAGCGCGCTATCGGCAACGGCTGGTGAGCAATCTGGACCGGCGCGCGAAGTCGCTGGGCTATGAACTGACCCCAGTGCAGGCCCTTGGGCAGTGAGTTTCTTAGGAAGGCCTCCGCGTACTTCGCCAGGGAGTCCGACTGAGGTACGTGTTTATTCAAGACCCTGCGGACCAATATCCGGTGCGGCGGCTGTGTAGCATCATGGCTGTACATCCCAGCGGTTACTATGCCTGGTGCCGTAACGCTATGTCTGCCCGGGAGCTCTACTACGTGCTGCGCAGCCGTCATCGGGGGATCAACCAGGTGCAAATTGTCACTTGACACTCAGAAGGGCATCCAAGGCAGTCAGTTCAGCAGCACGGACTGGCAGAGCTTTCTGAAGGCCAATCATCTGGTGGGCAGCATGAGCCGTCGCGGTAACTGCCACGACAACACCGTTGCCGAGAGTTTCTTCCAGCTCCTCAAGCGGGAGCGGATCAGCGGCAGATCTATTCGACGCAGGAAGCCGCCAAGAGCGATGTGTTCGATTATACTGAGATGTTCTACAACCCAAGGCGCCCTCACAGTACGAGTGATGACCTGTCACCCGTCGAGTACGAGCGGCGCCATTTTCAGAGCCTGACGGGTGTCTAGAATATCCGGGGCGATTCAGTGCGCATTCTCTGAAATTTGAATTCCCATGACAACGTCATGATGTTGCTCATGCATGACGCATTCGTGTGCTTGATGGCCTCACCCACATGATTCCATGGGCCGACACTTTCGGTTGGTGGCCTGGTCATGATCGCACGTCTGAATCCCGCTTCTCCTTCGAGTCGGATAGGTTCTACCTACCTTCGCTTTCTCGAGGCGCTCAAGGCGGCCGGCTTCGAGGGCGAGATCGCCCCCGACTACGCCGGCCGCACGGTGCTGGCCACCGACAACTCCATCTACCAGCGCCTGCCCCAGGCGGTGCTCTACCCCCGCCACGGCGAAGACCTGGCGCGCATCGCCCATCTTGCCGGCCAGGTGGAACATCGCCAGGTGGTGCTCACCCCCCGCGGCGGCGGCACCGGCACCAACGGCCAGTCGCTCACCGACGGCCTGGTGGTGGACGTCTCCCGGCACATGAACCGGATTCTC
>SKVX01000010.1 GCA_007129225.1 Halomonas sp. | reverse complement strand
TTGACGGTCATGACCTGGATACCCTCGCCGACCGTTACAGCCTCAGGTTCCCCCCCGGGACGCGCCATACCGCGCTAGGCGACGCCCGGGTCACTGCTGAGCTGTGGCTGGCCCTGCTACCGCGCCTCGAGGCACGAGGGATCGAAACCCTGGAGCAGGCGCTTGCGCTTCAGGCCAGCGCTTTCGACAAGGAGGACGCCTGCACATGAACGACTCCAGGCGTGAAGCCCGAACCCATGCCCGGCTGATCGCCTTGATCTGCCTGGCCGCCCTGTTGTTCTCGCCCCCACTGGTACTGATCTTCGATCGCCCCGCCGAGCGGGGGCTGTCATGGCTGGCCCTCTATCTTTTCGTCATCTGGCTGGTAGTGATCGCCCTCGCCGCCTGGCTGATGGAGCACCGGCAGGAGGATAGCTGACGCGATGAGAACCGATCCGGTAGTGCTGACGGTCGCTTTCGGCTATCTGGCGCTGCTGTTCGTCATTGCCGCTTGGGGTGACCGACGCGCCGAGAAGGGACGCTCCGTGATCGGCTCACCCACCGTCTATGCCCTGTCGATCGCCGTCTACTGCACCGCCTGGACCTTCTACGGCAGCGTGGGACGTGCTGCCGTTTCCGGCCCCAGCTTCCTGGTGATCTACCTGGGGCCAACCCTGGCCATGCTCATGGCCCCCTTCATGATCCGCAAGATGGTGCGTATCGCCAGCACCCAGCGCATCACCTCCATTGCCGATTTCATCAGCGCCCGCTATGGCAAGAGTTCGAGCCTCGGCGCCCTGGTGGCGCTGATCGCCCTGATCGGCATCACTCCCTATATTGCCCTTCAGCTCAAGGCGATCACCCTGAGCCATGCCGTACTGGTCAACTATCCGGAAGCCGCCGAATTCCGCCTGGCCGACGAAAGCTTCTGGGTCGACAAGTCCTTCTGGGTCGCTCTGGTCCTGGCGGTGTTCATCATTCTCTTCGGCACCCGGCACCTGGATGCCAGTGAGCGCCACGAGGGCATGGTGGCGGCGATTGCCTTCGAATCGCTGGTCAAGCTGGTCGCCTTCCTCACCGTCGGCGTGTTCGTCGTGTTCGTGATGTTCAACGGCCCGTTTGACCTCTTCAGCCAGGTGGCCGAGAGCCCCCGACTGGTTGGGGCCCTGGGTCTCGACGCGGTGCCCGGCGGCGCCACCGGCTGGGTCGGCACCCTGGTGCTGGCATTCCTGGCATTCCTCACCCTGCCCCGCCAGTTCCAGGTGCTGGTGGTGGAGAACGTGGACGAACGCCACCTCAAGCGTGCCAGTTGGCTCTTCCCCCTCTACCTGGTCGCCATCAACCTGTTCGTGATTCCCATTGCCATGGCAGGGATGCTGCTGCCGGTCGGCAACAGCGACCCGGATAGTTTCGTGCTGACGCTCCCCCTCTCCGCCGGACTCGAAGGCATACCACTGCTGGTCTTCATCGGCGGGCTCTCGGCGGCAACCGGCATGGTCATCGTCGAGACCATCGCCCTTTCCACCATGGTCAGCAACCAGCTGGTGATGCCGCTGCTGCTGCGCTCCAAGCGCCTGCAGCTGAGCTCCCAGGGCGAGCTCGCCGGCTGGCTGCTGGGCATCCGCCGGGTGGCCATCGTACTGATCCTGCTGCTGGGTTACCTCTATCATGCGCTGATCGGTGACTCCTATAGCCTGGTCACCATTGGCCTGGTCTCCTTCGCCGCCGCCGCCCAGTTTGCCCCCGCCCTGTTGATCGGCATGTATTGGCGGGGCGCCACCCGGGAGGGCGCAAGCCTCGGCCTGATCGCCGGCTTTTGCATCTGGGTCTACACCCTGCTACTGCCGGGCTTCGCCCAGTCGGGGTGGCTCGATCCGGGCTTCGTCGAACAGGGCCTCTTGGGAATCGCCTGGCTGCGGCCTTACGCGCTGTTCGGCCTCGAGGGGTGGGATATTTATAGTCACTCGCTGCTGTGGAGCCTGCTGGCCAACATCGGCATCCTGGTCGGCATTTCCCTGTTCACCCGCCAGAGTCCGCTGGAGCAGACACAGGCGGCGCTCTTTACCAATGCCATGAACCCTGAGCTGCAGCACACCTCCCTGTGGCGCGGCCAGACCACCCGAGGCGAACTGCAGAGTCTGTTAAGCCGCTACCTGGGGGCCAACGCCACCGCCCGGATACTGGCCGACCAGAAGAGCAACCGGGATAACTCCGACCCGGCCCCCCCGGCGATGATCGCCCGCGCCGAGCAGGCCCTTTCGGGCGCACTGGGCAGCGCCTCGGCACGGGTGCTGATCAATTCCGTGGTGCGTGGCGAAGCCCTGGACATCGAGTCGGTGCTCAGCATTCTCGACGCCACCTCCCAGACCCTCGAGTACAACCGCCGCCTGGAGCAGAAATCCAACGAGCTCGCCAAGATCGGCGAGGAGCTGCGCGCTGCCAACGAGCGCCTGCGTGAGCTCGACCGACTCAAGGACGAGTTCGTTGCCATGGTCAGTCATGAACTCAGGACACCGCTCACCTCTATACGCGCCTTCGCCGAGATCCTGCGTGACGGCAAGGACCTGCCGGAAGACAAGC
>SKVX01000096.1 GCA_007129225.1 Halomonas sp. | reverse complement strand
GACGACGATCTCGGGTGCGACCGCGTCGTGGGCGGCGAACTCTGGTGCGGTGACGGTGACGGTGGCGAACTGTGGCGGCAGCGCGGTGGCTTCGAGGTCGACGAGGACCGCGTCGGGGTCGAATGCGGTGCCGGTGACCGTGCCTGTGCCGGAGCCTGATCCTTCGAACACGCCGGTTGTGGTGACCTGACCGGCGACTGAACCCGATCCTGCGCCGGAGCCGGTGAAGGTGCCGGTTTCGACGGTGATGATCTCGGTGCCGGTGACCGAACCGGAGCCTGCACCGGAGCCTGCGAAGGACCCGGTTGTGGTGACGGTGCCGGTGAACTCGCCTGCACCCGAGCCGGCCCCCGTGAACGTGCCCGTGTCGACGCCGACAGTGGTGCCGGACACCTCGCCGGAGCCCGCACCTGACCCTTCGAACGTTCCGACGACGAGCGGGACGGTGCCCGCCAGTGTGCCCGCACCGCTGCCTGCCCCGGCGAACGTGCCGGTGGCGATGCCGACGACGGAGCCGGAGACTTCCCCGGTGCCAGCACCCGATCCTGTGAACGCGCCGACGACGAGCGGGACCGTGCCGGAGACGGAGCCTGTGCCGGAGCCTGATCCTTCGAACACGCCGGTTGTGGTGACGGAGCCGGTGACCTGGCCGGACCCCGCACCCGAACCCTGGAAAGCCCCGGTTGTGGTGACCTGACCGGCGACCGACCCGGAACCAGAACCGGAGCCGGTGAAGGTGCCGGACGCGATCGTCTGCCCGGTGACCTCACCAGACCCGGCGCCGGAGCCGGTGAACGTGCCGGTGACTAGGTCGTCGGTGACCTCCGCAGTGGCCAGCGCCGACCCGGCGGAGAACGTCTCCCCGTCGTGGGCGAACACCTGCCACTCGTAGGTGGCAGGCGCGAGGTTCTCGTCGTCGTAGACGGTGGTCGGGTGGTCGACCGTGGCGATGGGCGTGTCGGTGTTCGGGTCGAAGTCCGCGCCAGACGGGGGTGTGCGGCGGAAGACGCGGTACTCGGCGACGTCGCCGACCTCGACGCCCGCGACGGTGCCCGACCCGGCGGCGGTGCCGGCGAACGTCCCGGTTGTGGTGACCTCGCCCGCGACGCTGCCCGACCCCTGCCCGGAGCCGGTGAACGTGCCGGTGACAACGTCGAGGACTTCAACCCCGGACACCGCCCCGGCCCCGGCACCCGACCCGGCGAACGCACCTGAGGCGATGACCTGGCCGGCAACCGTCCCGGACCCCGCAGCCGACCCGGAAAACACCCCAGTCTCAACCGGGTCGCCCTCAACCACGTTCACATCGACATACGAGTCCGCGTCCCCCGTCGCGACCGTGAAGTCGTTGCCGCCCTTGCCGTCTGTCCTCCGGTGATACACCGTGATGGCGAGAACGTCGTCCTCTTGCCAGCCCAGCTCTGAGGAGTTCAGGCTGAACGTGTGCACCCCGACGGTGTCGAACTCAGGCGACCGGTCACCCGTGCCCAGCAGCGTCGTCCCATCCGAGTCATAGCGGCGCAACTCCACCGAGAACGCGGTGTCGTCGGACAGCACCTCAACGTGGATCGACCCGGCGACATCCTGCGTCCCATCGACATGCACCTGCCGCTGGAACCGCATCACCTCAGTGTCTTGGTCGGTGTTCCCGGCCGAGTTCGACACCGTCCCCGCATCGCCCTGCGCGTCGGCGAGGTCGCGGACATGCGGCTCGTCCGTGCCAGTCCCCGGCTCAGTGGAGGTGTTCTGGAACCAGAAGCGGGTGGTCACAGCAGCCCCACCTCTCGCGCCTCATCGTCGGGCAGCATCACGCCACGCCACACGGTCGCGTCGGACGGGGGCGGCCGGTCGTCACGGTGAGGGTTCTCACCCTCCGGCCACCGCCACCCGGACACACCACGTCCCCAACGGTGGTAGTTCTCCGGGTCGTTGAAGCAGCCGAACCGGTCGCCCGACAGCCAGTAGTTGTCCCGGCCGGCGAGGATCATCGTGTCCCCGCCGCGGCTCACGTAGACACGCGTCACCCCCCCAGAGGGGCCGTCCAGACCGTCGACAACGTCGAGAGGCAACTGGCCCCACCAGTGCTCGACTTTGACGTCGACGGTCATGTCAGCATCGGGGAGGCGTCCCAATCCAGCTGCGCGGTCGTGCCGTCAACGGTCACCGTCAAGTTCGGGGGGTCGTCGGTGACCTCGTAGGCGACGATGACGACCCCGTCGCCCCCGTCGCCGCCGTCAGTGCCGTCGCCCTCCCCGAACGTGCCCGAGCGTGCCCCGCCGCCGCCGCCGCCGCCGGTGCCGTCCTGGCCGTGATCCATCTCGCCGGTCGCGGGGTCAGGACCGTCGCCGCCGCCGCCCTGACCGCCGGCACCGGGGTTGTCGTTGTCGGCGACGACCGTGCCGCCCGCGCCGCCGCCCGCGAACCAGCCCCCCTCGCCGACGCTCGCGCCGACGATCGACGACAGGTCGATGCCGTCACCACCGTCGGCGCCCTCACCCGTCGTGGTGGTCTGCGTCTCACCGGCCTCGCCGGCGCCGCCGCCGCCGCCGCCGCCGTACTCG
>SKVX01000016.1 GCA_007129225.1 Halomonas sp. | reverse complement strand
GGTGATCCGCCAGCACGTGATGTACAAGGAAGCCAAGATCAAGTAAACCTTGATCGTCTTCCGCAGGTGTTCAAACCTGTTCTTCTGAACCCGGCCCTTTGCCGGGTTCAGGCGTTTTGAAAGTGTCGATCAGCGTAGCGAGCGACTCCATGCCCGAACTCCCCGAAGTCGAGACAACCCGACGCGGCATCGCCCCCCACGTGGAGGGGCGCGAGATCGTGGAGGTGATCGTGCGCCAGGGGCGCCTGCGCGTGCCGGTGCCCGACGACTTCGTCGACCGCCTGGTAGGCTCGCGTATCGGCACACTGGCGCGGCGCGCCAAGTACCTGCTGCTGCCGATTGAATCCGACCAGCCGGCCGCCAGCCTGATCTGGCACCTGGGCATGTCGGGCAGCCTGCGCATCTCACGACTCGGCGAACTGCCGAAGAAGCATGACCACATCGACCTGGTGTTCGACGATGGCGGGCTGTTGCGATACCACGACCCGCGTCGCTTCGGCTTCGTCGACTGGCTGGCCGACGGGGTAGAGAGCGACCCGCGCCTGGCACGACTGGGCCCCGAGCCGCTCTCGGACGCCTTCGACGGGGAGCGACTCTACCGCCTGTCCCGCGGCCGGCGCATGGCCGTGAAGCCGTTCCTGATGGACAACGCCGTTGTGGTAGGTGTGGGCAACATCTACGCGGCGGAAGCGCTCTTCCTGGCCGGTATCGACCCGCGTCGTGCCGCCGGGCGGATTTCCCTCGAGCGCTATGAGCGGCTGGCGGCGGCGGTTCGGGAGGTGCTGGCAGCGGCGATCACCCAGGGTGGCACTACCCTGCGCGACTTCGTCAGCGGCACCGGCGAGCCCGGCTATTTCAAGCAGCGGCTCAACGTCTACGGTCGCCATGGACAGGCTTGCCGACGCTGTGGCGGCGAACTGCGACTGGTGACCCTGGGGCAGCGTGCCAGCGTCTTCTGTATCGAGTGTCAGCACTGATCGACGGCTGCCGTCGACCGGTACCATTTTTCTGAACTTCCGGGTGCTGCCAGGCATCGCCCGCACTTGCCGAGAAGCATCATGACGAACAACGTGACCCAGAACCTGCGCCTGAAGAAGAACGCCGACCGCCGGCTCAAGGCCGGCCACCTGTGGCTCTACTCCAACGAGATCGACATCGAGGCGACGCCGCTGAAAGGCATGGAGCCGGGCGCCCAGGTGATTGTCGAGGCCGCCAACGGAAAGGCGATGGGGGTCGCCTACGTCAATCCCAATTCGCTGATCAGCGGCCGGGTCGTCTCCCGAGACCCCAACATGCGTCTCGACCGCTCTCTGCTGGTGCATCGTTTCAACCAGGCGCTGGCGCTGCGCGAGCGGCTCTACGCCAAGCCCTTCTACCGGCTGGTGCACGGTGAGGGCGACCTGCTGCCCGGCCTGGTCATCGACCGCTTCGACGACGTCCTGGTGGTTCAGCTCAATACGCTTGGCATGGAGCGGCTCGGCGAGGAGGTCGTCGCTGCACTGGACAAGGTGCTCTCGCCGCGGGTCATCGTGTTCAAGAACGACTCTTCGGGTCGTCGCCAGGAGCAGTTGGAACGCCAGGTCGAAGTGGTCAAGGGCGAACTCTCCGGCCCGGTGTTGATGGAAGAGAACGGCGTGCGCTTCAGCGTGCCGGTGCTCGATGGACAGAAGACCGGCTGGTTCTATGACCACCGCGCCAATCGCGCCTGGCTCAATGGCCTGGTGGCCGGCAAGCGGGTGCTCGACGTATTCAGCTATGTGGGGGGCTGGGGCGTTCAGGCGGCGGCGAACGGGGCCAGCGAAGTGCTCTGCATCGACAGCTCCGCCCAGGCGCTGGAATACGTCGCCGAGAACGCGGCCCTCAATGGCCTGCAGGAGCAGGTGGCGGTAGGCGAGGGCGACGCCTTCGAGGCCCTGGCGGCCCTCAAGGCGGATGGCGAGCAGTTCGACGTCATCGTTCTCGACCCGCCGGCCTTTATCCGCAAGCGCAAGGACATTCCCAACGGCGAGCGGGCCTACGGCAAGCTCAATCGGGAAGCGATGCGCCTGCTGGGTCGCGATGGACTGCTGCTCTCGGCCTCCTGCTCCATGCACCTGGCGCCGGAGCGGCTGATGGAGGTCGTGCGAGGCGCGGTGCGTCATCAGGACCGCCACGGCCAGGTCGTGTTCCAGGGGCATCAGGGGTCTGACCATCCGGTGCACCCGGCGATTCCTGAAACCGCTTATCTTAAGGCGCTGGGTGTCCGCGTCTTCCGTGACTGAGCAAGAAATTGCTGCGCTCGGCCATGCTGCGTTAAAAATAGGCTCAAAATGCTCATTTACGACTACGTAAACTCCGCGTTCTCGCCAATTTTTGCCTTGCGACCCACAGGGATGTGGGAAGTGCGTTGGCCCGTAGGGAACGGGCCTAGCCCTGGCCATCGCTCGCTAATTTCTTGAGTTTGCCAATGAATTACGTCCGTGTCTTCGCCCACTCCAACGCCCTGCTGGTCAGTCACGTTCGCAACGTGCTGGCCGCGGCGGATATCCCGGTGGAGCTGCGCAACATGACCCTGGGCGGCGG
>SKVX01000002.1 GCA_007129225.1 Halomonas sp. | reverse complement strand
TCGGCCACGCGCCAGTCCAGCTTCTTCATCAGCTTGTCGATGGCGCCCACCGGGGCGATGGTGAACTCACTGGGGTGCTGGGAGTGGGTGCTGTGGCCGAGCATGCGGGCCAGGGGCTTGACGCCCAGACGGTCCGCCGCCACCTGGCTGGCCAGGATCAGCGCCGAGGCGCCGTCGGAGATGGAGCTCGAGTTGGCGGCGGTGATGGTGCCCTCCTTGGCGAAGGCGGGGCGCAGCGAGCGGATCTTGTCGAGGTTGGCCTGGAAGGGCTGCTCGTCATGTTCGACCACCGTTTCGCCCTGGCGGCTGGTCACCGTGACCGGGGCCATCTCGGCGTTCAGGTGGCCGGCATTGGTGGCTTCCATGGCCCGTTCCAGCGAGGCGATGGCGAAGTCATCCAGCCGCTCGCGGCTGTAGTCGCGTGAGCTGGCGACGTCCTGGGCGAAGACACCCATCAGCTTGCCAGTCTCGGCATCCTCGAGGCCGTCGAGGAACATGTGGTCCTTGAGTTCGCCGTGGCCAAGGCGGTAGCCGGTACGCGCCTTGGTCAGCACGTGGGGGGCGTTGGACATGGACTCCATGCCACCGGCCAGCAGGATCTCGCCACTGCCGGCGCGGATCAGGTCGTGGGCCAGCATGGCGGCCTTCATGCCCGAGCCGCAAAGCTTGTTGATGGTGGTGGCACCGATGCCATCGGGAATGCCGGCCTGGCGCATGGCCTGGCGGGCGGGACCCTGCTTGACACCGCCCGGCAGCACGCAGCCCATGATTCCCTCGTCGATGGCGGAGGCTTCGATGCCGGCCCGTTCGATGGCGGCGCGAATGGCGGTGGCGGCGAGTTCGGGAGCCGTCATGCTGGAAAGGCTGCCCAGCATGCCCCCCATGGGGGTGCGAGCCGCGGAAAGGAAGACGATATCGGTGGGGCTGCTCATGGTGTGTTCTCCCGGAGAGTGGCGGATGTTGTTCAGTATAGGTATTCGGCGTGAGCACCGGACTTTCAGGTGGATTGACCTGTCGGCGGGGCTGTGTTTTTCTCAAGATCAACCAAGCAAGCGCTAGTGTAAACCCGATGAATGTCGTTAACGAGTCCCCCCGCCGCAAGGAATTGACCCGCCTGGCCGCCCAATTGTTCGTACAGGAGGGCTTCGACCGGACGACGGTGCGTATGCTCGCCCAGGAGATGGGCATCAAGTCCGGCAGCCTGTTCCACCATTTCCGCGACAAGCAGGAGATCCTAGCCGCGGTGATCGAGGAGGGCACCCAGAATGCCCTGAGCATCGCCCGCCAAGCGCTGGAGAGCTGCGAGGATTCCGCTGAGGCACGGCTGCACGCCATGGCCCGCGCCCACCTGGAGACCCTGCTCACCGACCGCAACGCCCACGTGGTGGCCCTCTACGAGTGGCGGCGCCTGGATGCAGAGTCTCGCAGCCACCTGAGCCACCTTCGCGATGCCTACGAGGCCCTTTGGGAGCGGGTCATCGATGAGGCCCTGGAGGCCGGCCTGATCCGTGGTGACCGCTTCCTGGTGTCGCGCTTCGTGATGGGTGCCTTGAACTGGACCGTGCGTTGGTACGATCCCGAGGGCCCCCGCAAGCCCGAGGACCTGGCCCATGAACTGATCGCCATGATCGCTCCCTCCACCCACGCCGCCCAGGCGAGGTCGACCAAGGTATAGGCCTGCCGCACCGTCGTAGGGGTTGCCCTGCGAGCGCTTTGCTTCTAGCTTGTACCTAGCGCTTGCTAGGTTGACGCTTACGTTAACTGAATCTATCCAGAAGTGAGCAACTTCTTCTATTGCGCGGCAGGTGGCCTCGACGGCGCCTGTGCTGCAAGACGCTTCACCCATTGCCGACAACAAGCACAAAGGAGCGGACGGTTCGCGTCGCGCGTCATACGGGGCACTTCCGGCCGGTGTGAGTGCGCAGCGCAGAATCGGGTTCCAAGCACAAGAGGGCAGTAAATGAGCACCCATTCCCTTCCCGAGTATTCCGCCTTCCTCGAGCGATTTTCCATCGATGAAGTCATTGCCCGTCTCGACGATCATCGGGACGGCAAGTTCAACGCCTTCGAATCCTGCTGCGGCCAGCACCTGCGAACGGGGCGTGGCGATGTGCTGGCCCTGGTGCACGAGGACGCCAGCGGTAACGTCAACCAGATGACCTATGCCGAGCTGGAGGCCGAGAGCGCCAAGCTGGCCGGCTGGCTGGCCGAGCGGGGCCTTGGGGTGGGCGACCGGATCGCCTGCATGCTGCCGCGCTCCCCGCAGCTGCTGGTGGCGGTGCTGGCTACCTGGCGCATCGGCGCGGTCTACCAGCCGCTGTTTACGGCCTTCGGCCCGGATGCCGTGGATTATCGCCTGGGGCGTGCCGACACCAAGCTGGTGATTACCGATCACGACAACCGCTTCAAGTTCGAGGGCCTCACCCAGTGTCCACCGGTGCTCGCCGTGGGAGGGTCCAGTGCCGAGCATGGCGATGACCTGGACTGGAGCGATGCCCTCGCGCACTCACCCATCGAGACCCAGCCACCTCGCCTGGCACCGGATGCCCCTTTCCTGCAGATGTTTACCTC
>SKVX01000442.1 GCA_007129225.1 Halomonas sp. | reverse complement strand
GCGGTGTTTATCATATTTCCATTAGAAATAATGGATTGATGTACAAACCCTTTAAATTACTTAAATTATGAAGAAATCTTTATTGTTTATTCTATTGCAGCATTAACTCCTTTGTATAAACCGCTGAAAATTAGTGAATGGTATCCCTGCCTACTGGGATGATCCACTCAAAGATGGGGATGTAATCAATGAATAACCTGATGGGTTTACATTTTATGAATAACAATATTATTTTCTTTTTATAGTTTCACTTTAGGGCAACTTTTATTATATTTGCCTGATGGCAAAAAAACAGAAGTATCGAACTATCATTTTTTATAAGAGCTTTTTTCAGAACTTTTTTGTAAAGCAATCTGACAAGGTAAAAGCCAAGATTATATGGACACTGGAGTTAATTGAAGATGTTCGGGAAATCCCTACGACTTACCTGAAACACATAAAGAACACAGACGGTCTTTACGAAATCCGGGTTCAACATGGCAGTGATATTTTTCGGATCTTCTGTTTTTTTGACAAGGATCAATTGGTGATCCTGATGAACGGTTTTCAAAAGAAATCGCAGAAAACACCAAAAAAAGAGATTAATAAGGCGCTTATAATAATGAGAGAATATGAAAAAGAAAAGTAACATTCTGACACTTGAGCAGTTCAAAGACAAACACTACGGAAAGCGTGGTACTGCCCGCCGGGACGAACTTGAAGCTGGATATGAAAGTTTTAAAATTGGTGCATTAATTCATGAAGCGAGACTTGAAAAAGGTTTAACACAACAAGAACTTGCAGAAAAAGTAGGAACAACAAAATCCTATATTTCGAAACTTGAAAACAATGTAAAAGAAGTTCGACTTTCAACACTTCAAAAGATTGTTGAATTAGGATTGGGTGGACAACTTGAACTTTCAATAAAATTTTGAAAACTTGTTGATTAAAGGAAAAGTCGCATTCAACATAGTGTCTGCTCCATGATCCACATGGGGCTCCAGGGGGCTCTCTTTTCAAAAACCACGCTCCTTAACGATCAGTTGACGGATGATTACCCGCTACATCTGGCAGATGGAACATATATTACGAGAGCACTGCTCATTATAAAAGAAATTGCTCGAAATTGCCTTTATCTACTATTTGCTGTTCGGAGTGATATGCCTGAGTGAAGGTTCTTGAGAATTTTGCATTTGCCTTAACATTCCATTTAAACTCATAGGCATAAAATATCCCGCCCCTTTCCTCAATATAATCAATTTCCTGCTGCTGAGTAGTTCGCCAAAAGTAAGTGTTTGCAGATATTTGTCTGTTCATCAAATATTTATAGCGCTCGCTTATTAGAAAATTTTCCCATAAAACGCCGGTATCCTGGCGCAATGGCAATGGATTATAATTTGAAATAAGGGCATTACGAATCCCATTATCATAAAAATATATTTTCCTGTTTGTGCTTATCTCATTTCGTAAATTCCGGCTTAACGGTTCCAGCCTGAAGATGATGAAAGCTTTCTCAAGAAGATCAAGATATGATGCTATGGTATCCTTGCTTACTCCCAGGAGATTGGCCAGTTCATTATTCGATACTTCATTGCCTAATTGTAGGGCAACGGCTTTTAAAAGCTTAGATAACAATTCAGGCTTGCGGATGGATTGGATCGCAAGCAAATCTTTATACAAATAACTGCTGCTCAGTTGCTTTAATACTGATTCCTCATTTCCGGTATGATTTATTACATCTGGATACATTCCATAAATCAAACGCTGATCTAATTGTTGCCGTGCTTTAAGATAGCCATAATGCGAATGAAATTCATACCAGCTGATTGGAAGCAACAAGTATTCCCATTTTCTTCCTGTCAGAGGTTCATTGATTTCGTCGGCTAATTCCAGGGACGATGAACCACTGACCAGTAATTGTACACTTTTAATCCGGTCAGTGATTATTTTTAAGCTCAGGCCAATGTTTTTAACACGCTGGGCTTCATCAATAAATACCAGGTTGTGACTGGTTACAAGCTGCTTCAGATTCTCAAAATTGGCATCCTCCAGTCTCTCTCGTATAAAGATCTCATCACAATCAAGCAGAAGGAAATCGCCAATTTCTGATGCGATTTTTGTAAGTAACGTGGTTTTCCCGGTCTGCCTGGGCCCAAGCAATACAATCGCCTTGCCGGAATTAATACGGCTTTTAATTATATTTTCAAGTTGCCTTTCAATCATTTTTAGACGTTATGATAGCCAAAAAATATAATATTTGGCTAATATAAATACAAAATATTATAAATCCAAATCATTTTTTGAACCGCATGAGCTACCAGGAGGCCTGCTGTCTGGTGCCGTGGGCTGCCCCTACTCGACAAACTCAAACCTTACCGCATCGGCAATGACATGCTTATTTTTTTCTCCATGGACCGTTATCGCCGTTCTCTGCCCCCGGTCAAAAAATCTGCTGCCGACAAATACCCATGTCCCTCCGTTTTCCTGCTGGCTTATGGTGATTTTTTCGTCTCCTTTCGAGTGACTTATTGTCAGTTGCACCGACGATTCATATTCCGGTGAGGCGGGATTCCAGGTATAGATGTTGTACCTG
>SKVX01000543.1 GCA_007129225.1 Halomonas sp. | reverse complement strand
GCAGGCCTTCGAGTCGGCCTACAACACGCTGCGCAGCGCCCCGGTCAAGCTGATGGTGGCAAGCTACTTCGGCGGGCTTGGCGACAACCTGCAGCTCGCGGTGAGCCTGCCCGTGGATGGCCTGCATATCGATGTGGTTCGGGATCCCGACCAGTTGACCCCGGTGATCGACAACCTGCCTGGCTACAAGGTGCTGTCGGTGGGGGCCATCGACGGCCGCAACGTCTGGCGGGCCGATCTGGCCTTGCTGCGCGAGCGCCTCGCCAGTGCCCGCATGCGTCTGGGCGAGCGGCTGTGGCTGGCGCCCTCCTGCTCGTTGTTGCATGTGCCGGTGGACCTGGACGCCGAGACCGAGCTGGATACGGAACTCAAGAGCTGGCTCGCCTTTGCCCGGCAAAAACTCGACGAGACGGTGACCCTTGCGCGGCTGCTGGACAATCGCGCCACCGCCGAGGATCGCGCACGACTCGCCGCCGCCACCGCAGCGCTGGACGCCCGCCGCGACTCGCCGCGCATCCACAAGCCGGCCGTGGCCGGGCGGTTGGCCGGCATTGCCGCGGGCGATACCCGCCGTGCCGGCGCCTACCCCGAGCGGGCCCGGGAGCAGCGTCGGGTGCTGGATCTGCCGCTTTTCCCCACCACCACCATCGGCTCCTTTCCCCAGACCGGCGAGATCCGTGCCTCACGCCGCGCCTTCAAGGCCGGCGAGCTGAGCCGTGACGACTACGAAGCGCGCATGCGCGAGGAGATCGCCGACGCGGTGGTGCGCCAGGAGCGGCTGGGGATCGACATGCTGGTGCATGGCGAGGCCGAGCGTAACGACATGGTGGAGTACTTCGGCGAGCAGCTCGACGGCTATGTCTTCACCCGCTATGGCTGGGTGCAGAGCTATGGATCGCGCTGCGTCAAGCCGCCGGTGATCGTGGGCGACGTTGAGCGCCCCGCGGCGATGACGGTTCGCTGGAGCGAGTACGCCCAGACGCTCACCGACAGGCCGATGAAGGGCATGCTCACCGGCCCGGTGACCATGCTGCAGTGGTCCTTCGTGCGCGACGATCAGCCCCGTTCGACCACCTGTCGCCAGATCGCCCTGGCCCTGCGTGACGAGGTGGCCGACCTGGAGGCGGCGGGTATTCCAGCAATCCAGATCGACGAGCCGGCACTGCGTGAAGGGCTGCCGCTGCGGCGTGCCGAGTGGCAGGCCTACCTGGACTGGGCGGTGGACTGCTTCCGCCTGACCGCGGCCGTGGCCCGCGACCGGACCCAGATCCACACCCACATGTGCTATTCGGAGTTCAACGACATCATTGCCGCCATCGCCGCCCTGGACGCCGACGTAATCACCATCGAGACGTCGCGCTCGGACATGGAGCTGCTCGGTGTGTTCCAGGACTTCGCCTATCCCAACGAGATCGGCCCGGGGGTCTATGATATCCACTCGCCCAACATTCCCCAGGTGGACTGGATGGTGCAGCTGATGGAGAAGGCCGCCGAGCGGGTACCGGCCGAGCGGCTGTGGGTCAATCCCGACTGCGGGCTCAAGACCCGCGGCTGGGCCGAGGTGGAGCCGGCCCTGGCCAACATGGTCGAGGCGGCCCGGGTGCTGCGCCGTCGGCACGGCTGATCCAGCGCACTAGGCGGCAATGCCCCGGTGGCAAGCGTGAAAACAGGCGGCGCGGCCTTTTCCCCGCTGCCTGTTATCCTGTGCGGCTACGGCATTCGCTTCGTGTAAAGGAACTCCGATGATCCCCACCTCCACTCCTGCTTCCCCTAACGTCTGCCTGCCCATTGCACTGGCCGGACTCCTGCTGCTGACCGGTTGTGCCGTCGCACCGGTAGACGGGCCGCGCCATGACGTCGGCAAGGCTGCCCCACTGATGCCGTCGCAGCTCTTTGCCGGCGGCGCCGACCGCTTTCTGGCCTGGCGCTGCACGCCGGCCCAGGATCTGGTCACCGCGCATGGGGAGAACGAGCTGCGCCTCTGGTCCGCCCACGGCGCCTATCGGCTGCAGCCGGCCGTCGTGGCCAGCGGGGAGCGCTATCAGCACGGTGACCTCAGCTTCTGGGCCAAGGGAGACGGGGCGGTGGTGGAGAGCGCCAGGGGGCGCCTTGACTGCAGCGCCGACATGGCGCGCTCGACGCTGACCCGGCAGCACCGTCCCGGGGTGATGTTTCACGGCCGTGGCAACGAGCCGGGCTGGGCGGTCAACCTGGCCCACGACGCCCCCGAACTCACCCTGCAGCTGGACTACGGCACGCGGGAGCTGACGCTGCCCTACCGCGTCACCACGATGGACAATGCCGAGGGGCGCGTGTCCCTGGCCAGCGGCCTGGCCGACCGTCCCTTCGAGCTGCAGCTGGAAGCGAGGGCCTGCTTCGATGACATGAGCGGCGAGCCGTTCCCGGCACGGGTCACGCTGACCATCGAGGGGGAGACTTATCGGGGGTGTGGGCAAGGCATCGCGCCTTAGGTTTACCTGATTACGCATAAGGCTCAGCAGGCGCCTGGTGGAGGCCGCCGCGTTGGCGGTGATCGTTGGCGTCGGCAACACCGCCGGGAGGCCTGCGGCCTCCAGTCG
>SKVX01000106.1 GCA_007129225.1 Halomonas sp. | reverse complement strand
CTGCCCGATGTGCGGCGGCGCAGTGCGCTGCAACGGCTGCTGGCGCAGTTTCACAACGTGCTCATCTACGTGCTGGTGGCTGCCGGCGTGGTTACTTTGCTGCTGGGACACTTGGTTGACAGTGCTGTGATTTTCGGTGTTGTCGTTATCAACGCCATCATCGGTTTCATTCAGGAAGGCAAGGCCGAGCAGGCATTGGATGCGATTCGCAAGATGTTGTCGTTGCGGGCGCAGGTGCTGCGTGATGGGCGCCGTCAGGATGTCCCCGCCGAGGAGATCGTGCCCGGGGACATCGTGTTCATCGGTTCCGGTGACAAGGTGCCGGCGGACATGCGTCTGCTGGAACTGCGTGGTCTGCGCATTGAGGAGGCAGCGCTTACCGGTGAATCGGTGCCGGTGGAAAAATCAAGAGGGCCGGTTGCCGAAGATGCGTCACTGGGTGATCGCAGTTGCATGGCGTATTCGGGCACGCTGGTGGTCAATGGACAGGCTGCAGGTGTTGCGGTCGCGACCGGTGAGCAGACCGAGATCGGCCGCATCAGTGCCATGTTGCACGATGTGGAAGAGCTCACCACGCCGCTGCTCCGTCAGGTGGCCATATTCGGCCGCTGGCTGACGTGGGCCATTCTTGCGGTGGCCGCGCTCGCCTTTGTTTTCGGGTTAGGGCTGCGTGATTATTCAGCGGGGGAGATGTTCCTCTCCGCCGTAGGCATTGCCGTCGCCGCGATTCCCGAAGGCCTGCCGGCCATTATGACGATTACGCTGGCCATCGGCGTGCGTCGCATGGCGCATCGCAACGCCATTATCCGGCGTCTGCCTTCGGTGGAGGCGCTGGGTTCGGTCACGGTGATCTGTTCAGACAAGACCGGTACGCTCACGCGCAACGAGATGACCGTGCAGCGTGTGGTGATGGCAGACACGCTGTATTCGGTGTCCGGTGTCGGCTACCGTCCCTCGGGTGAATTCGAACGTTATCGCGGTAGCAACGAAGATGTCACGGAGGTCGAAGCGACGTTCGAAACGCCGGCGGCAGATGAAGTCGTCCTGCTTGAAGCGGCAAGGGCGGGGCTGCTTTGCAATGATGCCAGCCTGCAGCAACGCGATGATGAATGGCATCTCAATGGTGACCCGACCGAAGGCGCGCTGGTGACACTGGCTGGCAAGGCTGGGCTTGAGCAGGATGCCGAGCGTGAGCGCATGCAGCGTGACGACGTGATTCCGTTCGAGTCCGAGCATCGCTTCATGGCGACACTGCATCACGACCATCATCACCATAGCCTGATCTATCTCAAAGGCGCACCTGAACGCGTGTTGGAACTGTGCGGATACCAGCGCCGATCCGATGGCACCGACGAGGCCTTGGCGCGTGAATACTGGCTGACGCGCATGGATGAGGTGGCCGGTGATGGCATGAGGCTGCTGGCGGTTGCGGTGCGCAGTGGCAACGAACGTCTGCCGTCGCTCAACTTCGATGATGTCGAGCAGGGCGGGTTCACCCTGCTGGCTCTTTTCGGTTTGAGCGATCCTCCGCGAGAGGAAGCCATTTTGGCCGTTGCCAACTGTCGAACAGCCGGCATAGCAGTGAAGATGATCACCGGCGATCATGCCGCCACAGCTTCTGCCATCGGGCGACAGCTGGGGCTCGACGAGGAAGTGCGCGCCGTGACGGGGGCCGACATCGAAAAGCTGAGCGACTCCGAATTGCAAGAGCTGGTGCTGGAGACGCAAATCTTTGCGCGTGCGAGCCCGGAACATAAATTGCGTCTGGTGACGGCACTGCAGGCGCGGGGCCAGGTGGTCGTCATGACCGGCGATGGTGTCAATGACGCCCCCGCGCTCAAGCGTGCAGAAGTGGGCGTTGCCATGGGCAACAAGGGCACTGAAGCCGCCAAGGAAGCCTCCGAGATGGTGCTGGCCGATGACAATTTTGCGTCGATTGCAGCTGCGGTCGAGGAGGGGCGCACCGTCTATGACAACCTCAAGAAGTCGATCGCTTTCATCCTGCCGACTAATGTCGGCCAGGCGGGCATCGTTTTCTTCGCTATTCTGCTCGGTCTGACCATGCCGATCACGCCGGCACAGATTCTCTGGGTCAACATGATCACCGCGGTTACCCTGGCGCTGGCGCTGGCCTTCGAACAGCCTGAAAAGAACATCATGCAGCGTCCGCCACGCGCGCCGAGCGAGCCCTTGCTTGGCCGTTTTCTCATTTGGCGCGTGTGTTTTGTCGGCGTGCTGCTCATTGTTGGCGGCATGAGCTTCTTCCTCTGGGAGGTCGGGCGCGGCGAGAGTATCGAAGTCGCACGCACCGCCGCGGTCAATGCCGTGCTGATCGGGGAAGCCTTCTATCTGCTCACCGTGCGTAGTTTTAGCCAGACCGTGTTCAGTCGCGCGGGCGTAACCGGTAACAATTACGTACTGGGCGCCATAGCCATGCTGTTGATTGCACAGGCTATTTATACATACGCGCCTTTCATGCACACCCTGTTCGGTACGGCCGCCCTGGAGGCTGCAACCTGGTTGCGAATCGCGGGCTTCGGTGTCATCGTGATGTTGTGCGTGGAAACAGAAAAGATGGTGGT
>SKVX01000330.1 GCA_007129225.1 Halomonas sp. | reverse complement strand
TACGCAGCACCAGCGACAACATGTAGAAGGCCAGCACGTAACCGGCCACCACTATCAGGCTGGGCCAGAGCCGGGTAAAGCCCTGGGTGGCCTTGAGCGCACTGGTGGCAACCACTTCGGCCACAATGGCCAGCGCCAGATAGACGAACGCCATCTCAGCACTCCTCCTTCGATGCGGCGGGCACCAGGCCAGGCGCATGAGGCAGTGTGGCAACGAGCCGCCACAAAGACTGACCGCTGGCATGATACTTCTGTTCAAAGGGTGTCAGATAATTCACACCAGGGGCATGGAGTTCCACGGTGGCCTTCATCCCGGCGGCCTGCTCCAGCGCCAGGGCAAACTCCTCGACGTAGAGCCGCCAGTTGGAGCGCAGTTCCAGGAGCCCCCCCAATGCCAGGATCACCGGAAAAATGGCGTGCCCATGCCAGCGCGCCTTGAGGTGGGCCGACTTGGGATAGGGATTGGGATAGAGCAGGTAGTGACGCGCCGGCTGCCAGCCGGCTGCCAGCGCCAGGCGCCAGAAATCCACCAGGTCGGCACGTGCCAGCAGGGCATTGTCGGGAAGCGCACCATGATCGCGGGAAAGGCGGTCGGCGCTGCGATCCACGCCGATGACCCGATGATCGGGAAAACGACTCGCCAGACGCCGGGTGGAGAGCCCAACGCCGCAGCCGGCGTCCAGGATCAGCGGCGCCCCGGCCCCGCCCTGCCCCAGCCAGACATCCGCCTGTTCGAAGGCCGTGCGGGTGTGGTCGGCGATGGGCTTGCGCAGCGGATGGCGCAGGGCACGTTCGACGCGGCGGGCCAGGTCCCGGTGGGGCCCCGGCTGGTTGGTCACGATGTTACGGGAAGTGGCATGCATGCGGCATCGGCTACGACAATTGCGAAGGCGACCATTCTACCAGCCATGCCGCCGCTGGCGAGCCGCAAAGAGAGGCGGCGAAAATCAGCGCAAAAAAATGGCGCGCTCCGAAGAAACGCGCCCACATACCCACTCGTATGACTCAAACAGCACGTACAGGATAGCGCGGCAGCCACCACACTTCAAACGTTTGTTTCATTTTTTGCACATCAAAGGGCCCTGGGGAGCCCATGACGGGGTCCGGGACCGGGTGCTATGATCGCCAGTCTCATACCAATTACAGCCACTCGCACCAACAGCAGAACGAGGAAAGCGGCTTGTCACACTTACCGGTGATCGTCGGCATGGGCGGCGTCAACGCCGCCGGCCGTACGTCTGGCCATCAAGCATTTCGTCGCACCGTGATCGATGCCTTGCCCGACGAAGACCAGCAGCAGCTCCTGCTGAGCCTGGCCGCACTGATGGGGCTGGGCAGCCATCGGGATGGCAGCTGGCACGACGCCAGGGGCCAAGCCGTCAGCGCCTCCCTGCTGGCTGAACAGTGCCGTGAGCGGGTCCTCGACCACACGCTCATCCGGCGCATCGAGGACCCTCGGTTCAATGACGACGGACTGCCGGCCAACCGGCGCGCCAGCCTGGGGCTGGGGAGCGAGCTGGTTTTCCGTATTCGTCGCCGCCAACTGCCGGAACGTCTCCCGGCAACCTGGCAGGTTCGCGAGCTTGATCGTCATAACCTCGAAGTCACGGTGCCCCCCGGCGACCTGGACGTGATGCTGCCGGAAACCCGCCCTGCCCTGGTTCGGGCCGCCGGCCAGTTGCCCAGCGGCTTCGACCCCAGCCTCCACTATCGCAGCGTGCATCACCCTCGCGGCCTATCGATGTCGATCTTCGCCGCCAGCGACTGCCTGGGCAGCAGCGGGCTGACCTGGGAGACACTGCGCGATCGCCTCGATCCCGACGAGGTTGCCGTCTATGCCGGCAACTCCATCGGCCAGCTCGACGACGAAGGCTGGGGCGGGCTGCTCAAGAGCTTCGTCTCGGGCAACCGCGCCACCTCCAAGCAGATGCCGCTGGGCTATGGCCAGATGCCCGCCGATTTTCTCAACGCCTATGTGCTGGGCAGCGTCGGTGGTACCGGCGCCGTGCTCGGCGCCTGCGCCAGCTTCCTCTACAACCTGCGCTTGGGGTGCGAGGATATTCGCAGCGGCCAACGCCGTGCGGTGATGGTCGGCACCTCCGATGCCCCGGTAACGCCGGAGATCATCGAGGGCTTTCGCGCCATGGGCGCCCTGGCCGACGACGAGAGCCTCAAGGCGCTGGACGCCCTGGAACTGCTGACCGATGCCGACTACCAGCGCGCCTGCCGCCCCTTCGCCCGCAACTGCGGCTTCACCATCGCCGAGGCCAGCCAGTTCATCCTGCTGCTGGACGACGCCCTGGCGCTGGAGGTCGGCGCCGAGATACTCGGCAGCGTACCGGGGGTCTTCGTCAACGCCGACGGCTGGAAGCGCTCGATCTCTGCCCCGGGCATCGGCAACTACATCACCCTGGGCAAGGCGACATCGCTGGTACGCGACATGCTCGGCGAGAAGGCCCTGAGGGAACGCACCTTCCTGCATGCCCACGGCACCAGCACGCCCAAGAACCGCGTGACCGAGTCCCATGTCTTCGACCTTATCGCCCAGGCCCACCATATCGAGAACTGGCCCGTGGTCGCGGTCAAGGCCTTCGTCGGCCACTCCCAGGGCAGCGCCGCCGGCGACCAGCTCACCAGCGCCCTGGGCAGCTTCGCTCACGGACTGCTGCCGGGGATTCCCACCCTCAACGCAGTGGCCGACGATGTGCATGCGGATCGGCTGCGCTTCTCCCGCGTACCCCAGGTCTTTGATGCCGATGCCGCCTTCATCAATGCCAAGGGCTTCGGCGGCAACAACGCCACCGGCGTGGTGCTGTCACCGGCCGTCACCGAACGGCTGCTGACACAGCGCCATGGTGAAGCCGCCCTGGCGGCGTGGCGCGAGCGCCGCGAGGTGATACGCGAGACGAGCAGGGCCTATCTCGACAGGGCCGACCACGGCCACTATCAGGCCCGCTATCGCTTCGGCGAGGGAGTGTTGGAAGGCGCGGAGCTCGACGTCAGCGCCGACAGCATCCGGATTCCCGGCTATGCACGCCCTGTCTCGATGGTGGTGGATAACCCCTTCGGCCGGCTGGAAGAGTGAACCTGTGGCGAGGCTGACGTTGTCGCCCCAGCCACGGGCGGTTACCCTGAGCCCCCTTGAGAGTGGCAACTGAGCGGAGCGCCATGAAAATCGCGGTCTACCCGGGCACCTTCGACCCCATCACCCACGGCCATTTCGACCTGATCGAGCGCGCTTCGCGCCTCTTCGACAAGGTCGTGGTGGCCATCTCCGCCAGCCCCGGCAAGGGGCCGGCCCTCGACCTGGGCACGCGCATCGCCCTGGCACGCGAGGTCGTGGCGGAACTCGCCAATGTCGAGGTCATCGGCTTTTCAGGCCTGCTGACCGACATGATGGTCGAACAGAAGGCACGCATCATCCTGCGTGGCCTGCGTGCGGTATCGGACTTCGAGTACGAGCTGCAGCTGGCCAACATGTACCGTGCCCAGGCACCCGAGTTGGAGAGCGTATTCCTGACCCCCGCGGTGGAGAACTCCTATATCTCCTCCACCATCGTGCGGGAAATCGCCAAGCTCGGTGGCGATATTACGCGGCTGGTGCACCCCAGGGTCGCCGAAGCGCTGCGCAGCCATTACAATACCTGACTATAATGCTCGGCCTTATTCGCCCGAGTCGCATCACCCCGGGCGGGGCCAGCACTCCTGGCCGCGCCTTATCGCGAGGTAGCCCCATGGCCCTGATGATCACCGACGAGTGCATCAACTGCGACGTCTGCGAACCCGAATGCCCCAACGGCGCTATCTCGCCGGGGGAAGAGATCTATGTCATCGACCCCAACCTGTGCACCGAGTGCGTCGGCCACTACGACGAGCCCCAGTGCCAGCAGGTGTGTCCGGTGGACTGCATCCCGCTGGATCCGGAGCGCGAAGAGAGCCGCGAGCAGCTGATGGAGAAGTACCACGTCATCACCGCTGCCTGAACGCCAGAGCTCAAGCCAGATGCCAGCGCCCCGCTCATTGAGCGGGGCGCTGGCGTTGGTGGCCGCGATCCCTAGAGCTCGCCTGCCCGCCGACTCACGGTGCACCCCAGGCAACGACGAAACGTCGCCTCTGCCGGCGTCTTCACCAGGGCTTCCGCCGCCTGGTCCACATTGCCCCCCAGTGCGGTGAATGGCAGCGACACCAGAAATACTGCTGTTCCACCCACGGTAGCAAGCAACAGCAGTGGCCGTGCCACAAGAGCATCAGCAACCATGGCGCCCCCGCTGGGCTGGGCCTCCATGTGCTGCTGCTGAGCCACTGCTGGCAAGCTTCCCAGCATGAAAACAATACCTACGACTGCGGCTCTGAATAGATTACGTGTCATGACACCCCCACTCGAAAAGCATGATGTGTATTTGATGACGTGCATCAAGCTTATGCTAATTATAGCTAGCCTTATGTATAATTAATGATACAGTCTGTCACATGATTTCACCTCAAGGTAGCCGCCTTTAGTGGGTCTACCTGTCAGCAGGCTTCGACCTGTACCGCGCATGCAATGGAGAGCACATGAAGCGTCTTATCGTAACCACTGCCCTGGCCACCCTCGTGGCTTCACCCGCTTTTGCCCAGAGTTATCCGGGTGTACCTGACGAAGGCTTCTACCTGGGTGCAGGTATCGGCCAGTCGAAGCTGGACAATGATACCCTCGACTGGCTTGGCAGCATTGGCGCCAATACCGATGACAAGGACACAGCCTATAAGGTTTTTGCCGGCTACCAGTTCAATCCCAATTTCGCCGTAGAAGCCAGTTATCTGGATTTCGGTGACTACACTGCCAGCGCCTCCGATGGAGCTGACAGCGCCAACATCAAACTTGGCGTAGATGGCTTTGGCTTTGCCTTGGTGGGTAAACTGCCCATTGATGGAGGCTTCAGCGTCTTCGGCAAGCTTGGATTGATCGCTTGGGATGCCAGCCTGTCCGGAAGCGCCACGATCGATGGCGTAACCTATCGAGATACTGCAGGAGACAGCGGAACCGATCCGTTTTACGGAGCCGGGGTTGAATATGTCATAGACCAGGTCATGGTACGGGCCGAATTCGAGCGCTATGACCTGAGCGACAGCGGGGAGGATTTCACTATCGATATGATTTCGGCAAGCGTGGGCTACCGCTTCTAGCCAATCGCACCGAGCGATTCCAGCCCCGCTTCGGCGGGGCTGTTGCGTTATGCCCCATCGCCCGCCATGCTTCTCGGTTTCGCCTCTGACCGGAAGACCCCGTGGCATCCCAGGAACTGGCAACCCCTTCCGCCGCCCGGCGCCGCATCTGGATGCTGGCGTGGCCCATCATTCTGTCGAACATCACCGTGCCGCTGCTGGGACTGGTGGATACTGCCGTGGTCGGCCATCTGCCGGACTCCCGCTACCTGGCCGGGGTGACCCTGGGCGCCACTCTGTTCAGCTTCCTCTACTGGGGCTTCGGTTTCCTGCGCATGGGCACCACAGGGCTGACCTCCCAGGCGGTGGGCCGCGAAAGCGACAGCGAGGTGCGCAACCTCCTGGGGCAGTCGCTGCTGATGGCCGCCGGCATCGGCACACTGCTGATCCTCTTCTCACGACCGCTGATATCTCTCGGGCTCTGGCTGCTGGACGGCAGCGAGGTGGCTACCGAGCTGGCGGCCGAATATGCGCAGATCCGCATCCTCTCGGCACCGGCGGTACTGGCCAACTATGCCATCCTGGGCTGGTTCCTTGGCCAGCAGAACGCACGGGTCACCCTGCTAATCCTGGTATTGACCAACAGCGTCAACATCGCACTCGACCTGCTCTTCGTGGTGGGGCTCGGCATGACCAGCGATGGAGTGGCATGGGCCACGGTCATCGCCGACTATACGGCACTGTTCTTCGGCCTGTGGCTGGTGAGCCAACAGCTGAAGCTGCTGGAGGGACGCTTCCTGCGGGAGCGCCTGTTGACGATGGCCGCCTACGCCGAGCTCTTCCACGTCAATGCCAATCTCTTCGTGCGCACCCTGGGACTGCTGTTCGCCATGGCCTTCTTCACCTCGCGTGGCGCCGTACAGGGCGATACGGTGCTGGCCGCCAATGCCGTGCTGCTGCAGTTCATCATGCTGACCAGCTATGCCCTGGACGGCTTCGCCCATGCCGCCGAGGCGATCGTCGGCCGCTCGGTGGGTCGCCGGCGCTGGGACGAATTCGCCACCACCGTGCGCACCGCGGCCTGGTTCTCGCTGATCACCGCCACCGTCGCCTCGCTGGCTTTCGCCTTCGGCGGCCACTATCTCATCGCCCTGCTGACGGGGCTTCCGGAAGTACGCGCCACGGCAGGCAGCTACCTGCCATGGATGGTGGCCATGCCCTTGATCGCGGTGTGGAGCTATCTGCTGGACGGGGTCTTCATCGGCGCCACGGCAATACGCGAGATGCGCAATAGCATCTTCATCGGCCTGGCCATCTACCTTCCGGTCTGGTGGGCCACTCAGGACATGGGCAATCATGGCCTATGGCTGGCCTTCCTGACATTCAGCCTGGTGCGCTCGGCCGTACTTGCCACCTATTTTCTTCATTACCGCCGTACCCGATGGCATCCCATGGCCCCTTCCCTTTGACAAAACCTGGCATTCATCACACCGTTGATGAGTCGAAACGTGCAACCTTCTGAGCTTGCGCTACTTTTCTCAGACGACACGACAGCTATTCCACAACATTAGAAAAAGCGAAACTGCCATGCTCAAGTTCCTGTCCAAACCTGCCGTCAGGCTGGTCGATCGCTATCTGCCCGATCCGTTCATTTTCGTTCTACTGTTGACCCTTATTGCAGCCGCCGCGGCCATTGGCGTCGAGCGCCAGACACCGCTGGCGGTGATGCGCTTCTGGGGCGACGGCTTCTGGAACCTGCTGACCTTCTCGATGCAGATGCTGCTGATCCTGGTCACCGGCTTCATGCTCGCCAGCTCACCGCCGGTGAAGCGCATGCTGCAGCAGCTGGCAGGCCGCGCCAAGAACGCCGGTAGCGCCATTATCCTGGTGACGCTGGTATCGCTGGTCGCAAGCTGGATCAACTGGGGCTTCGGGCTGGTGGTGGGCGCCCTGTTCGCCAAGGAACTGGCGCGGCTGGTGCGGGTCGACTATCGCCTGCTGGTGGCCAGCGCCTACTCCGGCTTCGTGGTCTGGCACGGCGGGCTCGCCGGCTCCATTCCGCTGACCATTGCCACCGACGGGCACTTCACCGCCGACCAGATCGGCGTAATCGGCACCGGCGCCACCATCTTCTCCTTCTTCAACCTGGCCATCGTGGCCTGCCTGTTCATCAGCATTCCCCTGGTCAACCGCCTGATGCTGCCCGACGAGAAGGACAGCGTCTACGTGGACCCCAAGGTGCTGGGCGATGCGCCCGATGCCCGGGTGCGCATCACTCGCCCGGCCGACCGGTTGGAAAACAGCGTGACCCTGGCCTGGCTGGTGGGCATTCCCGGGGTGATCTTCCTGCTCGACCACTTCCTGCTGCGCGGCGGTGGCCTGAACCTGAACATCGTCAACTTCATGTTCCTGTTCCTTGCCATCGTGCTGCATCGCACCCCCCGCAGCCTGCTCGAGAGCCTCAACGAGGCGATCAAGGGCGGTGCCGGCATCGTGATCCAGTTTCCCTTCTACGCCGGGATCATGGCGATCATGGTGCAGTCCGGGCTTGCCGAATCCATGTCCCAGGGTCTGATCTCGCTCGCCACCGAGACGTCGCTGCCCTTCTGGTCCTTCCTCAGCGCCGGTATCGTCAACCTGTTCGTGCCCTCCGGCGGCGGCCAGTGGGCCGTGCAGGCGCCGGTGATGCTGCCGGCTGCCGAGGCGCTGGGCGTGGACGTGGCACGTGTCTCCATGGCCGTGGCCTGGGGCGACGCCTGGACCAACCTGCTGCAACCGTTCTGGGCGCTGCCGGTACTCGCCATCGCCGGGCTGAAGGCCAAGGACATCATGGGCTTCTGCCTGATCCAGCTGTTCATTACCGGCATCATCATCGCCGTTGGCCTGACCTGGTTCTAAGCCCGGCCCCGAGCCACAGGGGCTGAAAAACGCCTTGCCTACGAGTCGTGACGATCGGGGCAAGGCGTTATGCTGTAAGGACGACACCACAGGAAATCGATATGGAACACCATGACCTGCCCGGCCAGCATGAATTGAGCATGACCGTGCTGATGACTCCCGACATGGCCAATTTCAGTGGCAAGGTCCATGGCGGGGCCATTCTGAAGAAACTCGACGAAGTGGCCTATGCCTGCGCCAGCCGCTACTCGGGCCACTATGTCGTGACGCTCTCCGTTGACCAGGTGCTGTTCAAGCAGCCGATACACGTCGGTGAACTGGTGACGTTTCTCGCCTGCGTCAACCACGTCGGCCGCTCCTCCATGGAGATCGGCGTGAAGGTGGTGGCCGAGAACATTCGCGACAAGGTGATCCGGCATACCAACAGCTGCTACCTCACCATGGTGGCGGTAGACGCCAGCGGACACCCGGCACCGGTGCCCCCGCTCAAGCTGGCGACATCACTGCAGAAACTGCGCTTCGAGAAGGCCGCACTGCGCAAGAAACTGCGCAAGAAGGCCGAAGAGGAGGAGCACCGCGCACAGAAGGACCACTTCGCCAGCCAGGCGAACCGCCAGCAGGACAGCTGAAGCGCATCGAACCCGTCACCGCACAAGGAGAGGCCATGTCCCGTACCCCACCCGACCGCGGCAGACCCTCCGTCTTCATCGAGCGCATCCATCTGGTCTGGGACCTGATCATCATCGTGCTGGTGGTGGCCAACCTGCTGCTGCTGCTGATCGATGGCCTGTTTCTGCTGTCACCGCTGAACGACGCCTTCGAAGCCATCGCCCCTGGGCTGCATGGCGTCTACGACCGACATATCCATGCCAACTTCGTCGCCATCGACCTGGTCTTCGTCGCGATTTTCGTGCTGGATGTCCTGCTGGGGTGGGCGGCAGCCATTGCCGAGCGCCGCTATCACCGCTGGTTCTTCTACCCCTTCGTGCACTGGTACGACGTGCTCGGCTGCATTCCGGTGGGCGGCTTTAGACTGCTGAGGATATTGCGTGTCATTTCACTGCTGCATCGCCTGCAGCGGCTGGAAATGATCGATATCCGCCGGTGGCGGCTATACGGCTTCTACGCCAAGTACTACGACATCCTGCTGGAGGAGCTGTCTGACCGTATCGCCCTGCGCCAGTTGGGCAGCATCCAGGAACAGGTGCGCAGCAGCGACTCCCTGTCGCAGCGTATCGTCGACGAGGTAATCATGCCGCGCAAGCAGGCGCTGATCCACGAAATCTGTCGCCGACTGGAGGAGATGGCCGACAGCGCCTACCGGGCCAATCGCGATGACCTGATGCGCTTCATCAGCGCTCTGGTCAGGCGAACCCTGGCGGAAAGTCCGGAAATCAAGCGGCTCCGGCGTCTGCCGCTGGGCGGTCAGGTCGCCAGTGCCCTGGACGAGGCGCTGAGTGATATTGCCCAGCGCCTGGTGCATGAGGCCATCGAGGGCCTGCACGCGCCGGAGTTCGATTCACTGGTGGAGCATCTCGCCGACAGCAGCTTCGATGCCTGGTTAAGGGTCGATGCACACACCGACCAGGTAACCGAGCAGGTGCTGCTCGATATCCTGGAGTTGCTCAAGGAGCAGGTCGCCCGCCAGCGCTGGAAGCATCGCTATGATTGAGCGGGCGAAAGCCCCTATCAGCCGCAGCCGATGTCGGTGATCACCTCGTTCTCGTCGACACGCACGTTGAGACGATCCTCACGGTACTCGAGGGTATAGGCGTGGCCGGGGCGCATCACCCGCAGCGCGCCGGCACCGCTCTGCTCACGAATCGACTCGCCCAGCGCCTCGTCATAGCGGCGCCCGACACGGTCCTGGACACGGCTCGCGCCACAGGCATCTTCTGTATTGCTGACGCGGGGAGGTTCCGGGGCAGGCTCACGGGGTGGGTTTGACTGGCTCATGGGGGCACACGCGGTTAGCAGCAACAGGCTGGTAAACGACAGACACAGCTTT
>SKVX01000104.1 GCA_007129225.1 Halomonas sp. | reverse complement strand
TAGTGCCTTTATCCGGAGCCCACGGATGCTGGCTCCGTACCCTCTGCCCGGGTCATGTCGCCAATGGCACTGCGCGACACGACCTGATGAGTTGCATACAGGCTTGCCATGAACCGACACTCCAGGCTATCACGACTCTCCTGCACCGCACTTACCGCCCTGCTTTTCGCCGCACCTGTCGCTCAGGCCGGCGATTTTCTCGCCCAGGCCCTGGTCTCCAGCCCGCAGCATGCCACCTCCCTCGATGCCACCCTGACCCGGCTGGCGCCAGACGCCGACCCCCATGTGCTTCGCCTCGCCGCCAATGCCCTGGCCTGTGCCGAACCGAATGCGGAGCGTCTGGCGGTGATCGATTTCTCCCGACCCTCGACGGAGCCGCGCCTATGGGTCTTTGACCTCGCCGAGTCGCAACTGTTGTTCGAAGAACTGGTCTCTCACGGCCAGGGTACGGGAGATGCCATGGCCGAGGTCTTTTCCAATACCTACGGCAGCCACCAGTCGAGCCTGGGCCTGTTTCGCACCATGAACAGCTACTACGGCCGCAACGGTTATTCCCTGCGCCTGGAAGGCCTCGAGGAAGGTGTCAATGACCTCGCCTACCAGCGCGCCATCGTCATCCACGGCGCCGACTACGTCAGCGAGGCCTTCATCGAGAAGACCGGCCGGCTGGGGCGCAGCCAGGGCTGCCCCGCCGTACGCCAGGAAGTGACCTACCCGTTGATCGACAGCATCAAGGAAGACCAGTACCTCTTCGCCTACTACCCCGACTCGGACTGGCTGGAAAACTCCGCCTTCCTGGCCTGCCAGCGTGACGGCCAGCAGTTGGCCATGAACTGACCCATGGGCCTAGGCACTCGGTGGCGGCACCCCACAACCGCCATCGAGTGCCAACAGCACCATCACGAGGCATGCGCCTTGCGCACTGCACCATCGTTTCTCTCCGACAACCGCACCCGGCCCTGCCAGCAGGCTGCTATTTTCCACCAAACAATTGAAATAAAATGCAAAACATAATAATGGCAGGCTGATTGCATGATCCATATCAAAGAGTGGTAGGCGTGGACCAGGCTCTCCGGAGTACGAGTGCGTCGAACCTGACCTTCAACGCTGAAGGACTCGTTCTCCGTAATCGCTACCCATCAAGCGTGAGGCCTGACCCATGGAAATCCTCAACAAGGCCAACAGGATTCGCCTGTTGCACTTCAGTACCCCGCAGATGCGGGCCTTCCACTTCTCGTGGTTCGCCTTCCATATCTGTTTCTTCGGCTGGTTCGGTATCGCCCCGCTGATGGCGGTGGTCCGAGAAGACCTCTCTCTCACCCAGACCCAGATCGGCAACACCATCATCGCGTCGGTTGCCATCACCGTGATCGTGCGCCTGCTGATCGGCGTGCTCTGCGACCGCATCGGGCCGCGCAAGGCCTACTCAGGCCTGCTAATCCTGGGCTCGATTCCGGTAATGGGTATCGGCTTCGCCAACAGTTTCGAGACCTTCCTGCTGGCACGTCTGGCGATCGGTGCCATCGGCGCCTCCTTTGTCATCACCCAGTACCACACCACCATGATGTTCGCGCCCAACGTGGTCGGCACCGCCAACGCCACCAGCGCCGGCTGGGGCAACCTGGGTGGCGGTACCACCCAGATCGTGATGCCGCTGATCTTCTCGGGCCTGCTGATGCTGGGTGTCAGCGAGACGCTGGGCTGGCGCCTGGCCATGGTGGTGCCCGGCATCGTGCTGTTCATCACCGGCATCTGCTATTACCGCTTCACCCAGGATGCACCCAACGGCAACTTCGAGGACCTGCGCACCCGGGGGGAGCTTCCCCAGGCCAACGGCGACAGCGGTGCCGGCCGGACCTTCCTGGCGGCCGCCAAGGATATCCGCGTCTGGGCCCTCTTCGTGGTCTATGCCATCTGCTTCGGCGTGGAGTTGACCATCAACAACATTGCCGCCATCTACTTCTTCGACCACTTCGACCTGACTTTGGCCACCGCCGGGATAATTGCAGGCCTGTTCGGCCTGATGAACATCTTCGCCCGCACCATGGGCGGCATCTTCTCCGACCTCTTCGCCAAGCAGGGGGGACTGAAGGGTCGAGTGCGCTGGCTGTTTATCGCCCTGATCTGTGAGGGCATCGCCCTGGTCGCCTTCTCGCAGATGCACGTACTCTCCTACGCCATCGGCATCATGCTGGTGTTCAGCCTCTTCGTGCAGATGGCCGAGGGTGCGACCTACGGCGTGGTGCCCTTCATCAACAAGAAGGCCCTGGGGGCCGTGGCCGGCATCGTCGGCGCCGGCGGTAACGTGGGCGCGGTGGCGGCCGCATTCCTCTTTCGCTCGGAAGCCATCACCTACCAACAGGGACTGTTCTACCTCGGCGTGACCGTGCTGGTGCTGGCTTCCTGCGCCTTGCTGGTGCGCTTCTCCCCGGAGACCGAAGCCGAAGAGGCCAAGGCCTACCAGGAGGCCGTGGGCGAAGATACCGGCGCCGGCGCCCTGTCGCTGCGCTGATCCGCGGCACCACCAAAGAGGAACCCGCCACACCCGACCGCCGCTCTCTGGAGCGGCGGTTTTCGTCCGACCCCCAAGG
>SKVX01000481.1 GCA_007129225.1 Halomonas sp. | reverse complement strand
TCCGGCGTTGCGGTCAGCAGCAGCACGCCGGGCACGGTCGTGGCAAGGCGCTCGACGCAGGCGTAGCCGGGGCCGACCTTCTCTGCGCTCCAGTCCAGGTGGTGTGCTTCGTCGACGATCAGCAGGTCCCAGCTGCAGGCCTGGGCCTGGGCCTGGCGGTGCGGGTTGGCGAACAGCCACTCCTGGCTGGCGAGGATCAGCTGGCCGGACTCGAAGGGATTGGTCTCGGCCTGGGCCAGGCTCTGCTGCTCGTCGAGCAGGGTCACGTCCAGGGCGAAGCGGCGCAGCAGTTCCACCAGCCACTGGTGGGTGAGGCTCGGCGGCACCAGGATCAGTGCCCGTTCGGCGCGGCCGGTCAGCAGCAGCCGGTGCAGGATCAGCCCCGCCTCGATGGTCTTGCCCAGGCCGACCTCATCGGCGAGCAGCACCCGCGGGGCGTGGCGGCGGGAGACCTCGTCGGCGATATAGAGCTGGTGCGGGATCAGGTCGATGCGAGGACCGGACATGCCCAGTGCGGGATTCTGCTCGATGCGGTTGAAGTGGTGGAGCGTGCGAAAGCGCAGGTCGAACCAGTCGTTGCGGTCCACCTGGCCGGTCAGCAGGCGATCGCGGGCCTGGTCGAACTGCATGGTATCGGCCAGCTTGGCTTCGGGCAGTTCTCGCAACTGGCCTTGGGCATCCTCCCCGATATAGACGATCAGCCCGTCGACCTCCTTGCTGTCCTCGACCAGCAGCTGCCGGCCGTCGCTGGACTGGATGCGGTCGCCGCTGCCGAAGGCCACCCGGGTGAGGGGTGCCTGGCGACTGCTGTAGGTACGGGTTTCCTGGCTGGCGCCGAACAGCACGGTAACGCTGCGCTGGTCGCAACTGAGGATGGTGCCCAGACCCAGTTCGGCCTCGCCGTCACTGATCCAGCGTTGGCCGGGTGAAAAGTCGCTCATGATGCCTCGGAGATGCTGAAAACGGTGCGCGCGCCGCCGACGTAGCCATCGGCGGCAACAGGGCGGGCGATTCTAACGCAAAGCCCGTCATCGCTTAAGAGTGGTGATGTACGGCAGGAAATGGTAGGGGGCGATACCCCTCAGTGCCGGCTGAGCCAGTTATCGAGCTGGGCGCGGGAAAGCTCGCCCACATGGCGCTCCACGGCACGCCCCTCGGGGTTGAACAGCACCGTGGTTGGCAGGCCAGGGGACTCCATGGTTCTCATCATCACCTGGCCGGGGTCGAGCAGCGGGTAGCGAAAGGCCAGCGTCTGCTCATCGAGATAGCGTACCACCTGCAGCAGCTCCTCACCCTGGTTGATCACCACCACCGTGACCCCGTCCAGGGTGTCGGCCTCGGCCAGCAGCGGCATCTCGCGCAGGCAGGGGGGGCACCAGGTGGCCCACAGATTGACCACGACAAGCTCGCCGCGCAGTGACTGCAGGCTGACCTGTTCGCCGTCGAGGTTCTCCAGGGTGACATCGGGCAGCTCGCGTATCCCCATGTCGCCGCCCAGCGGTACCAGGGTAACCAGCACCAGCCACAGGGCTGAGGTGCCGATGGTAAGGGCCATGGCGCCGATCATCGACAGCAGGTGCTCGCGCAGCGACCAGGCGGTCCATGTCAACGCCGCAAGCAACCCCCAGATACCGTGGAAGCCGGGTTGCCAGAGCTTCAGCACGTCCAGCGGGGCGGCGGCGTAGGCGTCCAGGTTCATCGCCACGTACCCCAGTCGAGCGCCCACCAGCCAGGCCAGTATCAGGCCGTTGAACCAGCGAACCCGGGTGCCGGTGGAGAGCCCCAGCAGCAGCCAGGCGGCCATCAGCAGCAGAAGGGCGCAGCCGATGGCATAGAGTCGGGGTACGGAAATCAGCACGGGGCCCAGGGCAAAGGCATCCATTGGGTTCAGCTCCGAGAACGGGGTCGGCGTTGGCGGCAGGACCGGGTAGAATCGCACACTTGTTTACATCACTGCGCAGGCTGTGCAAAGCCTACTGTGCGAGCAATGGTCTGTCACCTGGCGGGAGCCCACATGGCAAAGTCGTCTTTCGATACCCTTAGAGTCCTGGCCATCGCCAGCCAGGCGCTGGGCTTTATTCTGATCATCACGCTGGAAACCCTCATGGGCGATTCGGCCCGGCCCTGGCAGGGTGTGACCCTGGGCGTCATGGTGCTCTGCGCCCTGTTTCTGGCCCTTGCGCGCCTCTACCGTCGCAACAAGGCGCGCAAGGCCATGGACCGCCGCCTGGCGGATGACGATGACGATACCTGAGCGTCGAGCCGCTGCCTGGGTTAGAAGGCTGGCTGCCGCCCTGCTGGTTGCCCTGCCGTGGCTGCTGGCAGGCTGTGCCGCCAGTTCCGTTCCCCGTGAGCACGGCGCGGCGATGACGCCCGATGACATCGAAACGACCTGGCTGGGCCAGTGGGCCGCCCAGACCGCCGCTCCGCATGATGGCCAGAGCGGCTTCGCCCTGGTATCCAGCGGACAGGACGCCTTCAGTCTGCGCGTCCTGCTCAGCGAGCAGGCCGATCAGCGGCTGGATATCCAGACCTACCTGATGGGGGATGGCCTGACCACCCGTGTCCTGCTCTCCCGCCTGCTGGACGCCGCCGAGCGGGGCGTGAAGGTGCGCCTGCTCCTCGATGATATCGGCGCGGTGGGGCAAGGGCGGCGCCTGGCCGCTCTGGATAGCCACCCCAACGTCCAGGTGCGCGTCTATAACCCGCTCGCCCTGGGGCGGGGTTTTCTGACGACCCGGGTGCTGGCCTCGATTCCCCAAGCAGGTCGCCAGCATCGCCGCATGCACAACAAGTTGTGGCTTGCCGACGGTGCGGTGGCCATGGTCGGTGGGCGCAACCTGGGCGACGAGTATTACAGTGCCAGCGAACCGCGCAATTTTTCCGACCTGGACATGATGGTCATCGGCCCGGTGGTCGAACCGCTTTCGAGAAGCTACTCCCTCTACTGGAACCATGGACTGGCTCAGCCCATCGGTCGCTATCATCGCGCCGAGGCGGGGGCCTGGCGCGAGCTTCAGGCTTCGCTGGGCGAGTGGGTCGGCGACAACGGTGACGATGCCTACTTCATCGGCCTGCGCGAGCGCTATGCCGATGCCGGGCAGGGGCCGCTGGTGGGCAGGCTGCACTGGGGCGAGGGGGTGGCGCTGTGGGATCCCCCCGGCAAGCCCGCCTGGCCCGGGCGCCCCGCACTTGCACGCACCATGGCCGGGGACCTGCTCGCCGAGGTGGGTGAGCCGAGTGAACGGCTGGTGGTGATCTCCGCCTACTTCGTGCCAGGCAGAGCCGGCACGCAGTACCTGCGCTCGCTGGCCGATGCCGGCGTCGAGGTGGCGGTGTTCACCAACTCCCTGGAGGCCACCGATGTACCCGTGGTCCACGGCGCATATCAGGCCCGCCGTGATGGCCTCCTGCAGAGCGGCGTCCAGCTCCATGAGCTTCGCGCCGAGCGGGAGCCCGGCAGCGAAGGGGAGATCAGCGTCGGGGGCTCGGCCTCCGCTCTGCACATTAAGGCCCTTGGTATCGACAACGACCGGGTATTCGTGGGCTCGGCCAACGCCGACCCGCGCTCGGTATGGTGGAATACCGAAGTGGGCGTGCTGGCCTACAGCGAGAGCCTTGCCGCCGAACTTAGGGCGCTCGCCGACCTGGGCAAGAGCCCGGCGCTCAGCTACCGGGTCGGTCGTACGGAAGCCGGCAAGCGCTACTGGCAGACCGAAATCGACGGCGAGTCGGTACGACTGATGAGCGAGCCCGGCGGCTTCTGGCGTCACCTGGGAGCCGGCATCAGCCGGCTGCTGCCGTTGGATGCCTGGCTTTAGCCCCGAGGCAAGGCTGGCTGCCCTGGTCACATGACAGTGGCCGGGCTGCTGGCCCTCGAGACCGACAAGTGAGGTGGGGCGATGACTGAACCACACAATGAGGAAACCATCAGCGAGGCCCGTCGTGAGGCGCTGAAGCGGCTGGGGTTGGCGTTGTCACTGCTTTCAGGTCCGCTGCTGGCACTAGTGATGATCGGGATGGCGCCGCCGGCAGGAATGCCGCCTGCTGCCTGGCAGGTCATGGCGCTCACCCTCTGGATGGCGCTGTGGTGGGTGACCGAGCCGGTGCCCATTGCCGTGACGGCGCTGTTGCCCGTGGCGGTATTGCCGCTGATGGGGACATCACCCATGGCCGAGGTTGCCGCCCCCTATGCCAACCCCCTGATTTTCCTGTTCCTGGGCGGCTTCCTTCTGGCCGAGGGAATCCAGCGCTGGGGCCTGCACCGGCGCATTGCCCTGGTGGTATTGAAGGTGTCCGGGCACCGCCCTCACCAACTGGTGGCGGGCTTCATGATGGCCACGGCCGGCTTGAGCATGTGGGTCAGCAATACCGCCACGGCGGCGCTGATGGTGCCGATCGGCTTGTCGGTGCTGGGCCTGCTGGAGCGCCAGGGCGGCGTCGGGGCCAGTCGCAACATGGCCCTGACCCTGCTGCTGGGCATCGCCCTGGCCGCCAATATCGGCGGCATGGGGACCCTGATCGGCACCCCTCCCAACGCGCTGCTGGCCGGCTTCATGGCCGACAACTACGGGATCGAGATCGGCTTCGCCCAGTGGATGCTGCTGGCGGTGCCGCCTGCTCTGCTGTTGCTGGCCCTGGCCTGGTGGCTATTGACCCGCCTGGTATATCCCTTGCCGCGGGATGTGGTGCCGGGTGTCGAGCAGATGCTGCAGGAACAGGCCGAGGACCTGGGTCGCATGACCCGGCCTGAGCGGCGAGTCGCCACGATCTTTGCCCTGGTGGCGCTGGCCTGGGTGTCGCGACCGCTGCTGCAGAACCTGCTGCCCGGGCTGGAACTTACCGACGCAGGAATCGCCGTGATCGGTGCACTCCTCCTGTTCGTGACGCCCGCCCGCTGGAAGGTGCGCCAGTTCCTGCTCGACTGGGACAGTGCCCGTCACCTGCCCTGGGGTGTGCTGATCCTGGTGGGGGGCGGACTCAGCCTTGGCACCGCCATCGAAACCAGCGGGCTGGCCGCGACCGTGGCCGAGGGCCTTGCCGCCTTCGGTGGCTGGCCGCAATGGACCCTGGTGGGCATGGTCGTGGTGGTGGTCATGCTGATGAGCCATGTCACCAGCAATACCGCCACTGCCGCCGCCATCCTGCCGCTGACGGCGGCGCTGACCGTCAGCCTGGGGGCGAGCCCGCTGCTGCTTGCGGTGCCGGTGGCCATGGCGGCGAGCTGCGCCTTCATGCTTCCCGTCGCCACACCGCCCAATGCCGTGGTCTTCGGCAGTGGCAGGTTGAGCGTGATGGATATGGTGCGTGCCGGGGCGCTGGTCAGCCTGGCTGCCGTGCTCATCATTACTGCGGTGCTCTTTGCCCTGGCCATGCCGGTGCTGGGCTTCGGTTGGGCGAGCGGCGGGTGAGTTGCCCTGACGCCGGCAACGGCTAGGCTTAATCAGGAGCAGTTGGCTTGGGTATTCGACAAGGGGAGGCCTTGCCATGAATCATCCGATACTGGTTCCAGTTGATGGGTCAGGGCATGCCGAGAAGGCGCTGGCCGTTGCGGCACAGCTGGCCCATGCATCTTCCGCCGCGCTCTATCTGCTGCATGTCACCGAACCACCCGACGATATCGGGATTCTCGCGGGAGCCTCCGGCCAGCCCTTTACCGAGGAGTGGCGGCGGGAGCTTGCCCGGCAGAACGAAGAGCGGGCCCGAGAGACGCTGGATAGGGCCCGGCGAGCGGTCGACCTGGCGGGGCTAAAAGTGACGGAATTGATACGCGAGGGCCGGCCGGCCGATACGATACTGCGCGAGGCCAATGAGATTGCAGCCGATGCCATCATCATGGGCAGTCGTGGCGTCAGCGAGCTAAAGGGTATGCTGGTGGGCAGCGTTTCTCACAAGGTAATGCACTCGGCGCAGTGTACGGTCATTACCGTGACCTGAGGCCGCTCAGGTATCGGCGGCGTCGATGCCCACCCGGTTTCGACCCGAGCGCTTGGCGCGATATAGCGCGCTGTCGGCGCGAGCCAGAAGCGCTTCCGGGCTGTCGCCGCGCCGGTACTCCGTGATGCCAAGGCTGATGGTCACGGCCAGGCCGTGAAGACGAGTCTCCGCCACCTGCTGGCGTAGCCGCTCGGCGAAGACGGTCCCTCCCCGGGAGGACGAGTCCTGCAGCAGAATGGCAAATTCCTCACCGCCCCAGCGAGCCAGCAGATCTGTGCTGCGCAGGGTATGGCTGACCAGCGTGGCCAGGCGCTTGAGGATGATGTCTCCCGTTTCGTGACCATGCTGGTCGTTGACCGACTTGAAGTGATCGATATCGAACAGTAGCAACGAGAAGGTGTTGTCGCTGCGCTCGGCCTGGCGAATCGCCTTGCGCATGGCGGTGTCGAAGGCACGGCGGTTGTGGGCGCCGGTCAAGTGGTCGCGGGTGGCCTGGTGTTCGAGCTCGCTCTCCATCCGCTTGCGTTCGGCAATGTTGTGAAACACGGCGATGAAGTGCCGGATATTGCCCGCATCGTCATATACGGCGGTGATCGACTGCCATAGCGGATAGATCTCGCCGTACTTGTTGCGATTCCATATCTCGCCCTGCCAGTGACCGGTTTCCAGCACCGAGTCCCAGAGACTGACGTAGAACGCCTTGTCATGGCGCCCGGACTTGAAGAGCTTCGGTGTCAGGCCGACCACCTCATCCTCCGCGTAACCGGTGATGTCGGTAAAGGCCCGGTTGACCCGCTCGATTCGCATGTCGGCATCGGTGATCAGCGTGGCCTGGCCGGTCTGGAACACGCTGGCCAGAAGCTTGAGCTCCTCCTCCTGGCGCTTGCGCTCGGTAATGTCCTCCTTCACCGCCACGAAGTTGACGATTTCGCCGCTGTCGTTACGTATCGGCGTAAGCGTCTCGGCTTCCCAGTAGAGTTCGCCGTTCTTCTTGCGATTCTGCAGCTCCCCCTGCCAGACATGACCGCTGCGCAGCGTTTGCCACATGTCGCGATAGACGCTTTCCGGCGTCATGCCCGACTGGATCATGGAGGGGGTCTTGCCGACCAGCTCCTCGCGGGTATAGCCGGTAACATCGATAAAGCGCTGGTTGACGTACTCGATCCGGCCTTCGGTGTCGGTGATGGCTGTCGCGGCAGGACTCTGCTCCACGGCAATATAGAGCTGGTAGAACTTGGCTCGCAGTGTGGCCAGGTCGGCGCTGGCCCAGTCGGGGCCGAGACTTGCCGAATCGGTGGGTGGGCTGTCGAGCGGTGTGGCGTGGCCGTCTGCCTTCACAGGGCCCCTCCGTACTGTTGGACTTGTTCTAGCGCAAGTCTCTTATCGATATTATTTGAATAGTCAGTCTATCGTGGGGAAATGTCGACCCCAGAAAGGCAGAGCTTAGCGCCTTTTTGACATGCGTTCATCCGTATATGGCAGTCGGTCAGGGGAGGAGGCCGGCACAACGAAAAACCGCCACTCGGTGTGATCCGTAAGTGGCGGTTTTTTCTGAATTCTTTGGTCGGAGTAGCAGGATTCGAACCTACGACCTCTGCCTCCCGAAGGCAGCGCTCTACCAAGCTGAGCTATACTCCGATTTTTGCCAGTTTTCACTGTGCCGTCAGGCGCCTGGGCGGCTGACGAGATCGGCATTATACGCAATTGCCTTGGGCTTGCAAGTCCTCCGGCGGCTACCTCAGGCCTCCCGATCCACAGCCATGCGGGCCAGTTCGGCCATGCTGTCCCGGTAGCGGCTGGCGGGTAGGAGATCCAGCTGCTCCAAGGCCTTGGCGGCCATCTCCTCGGCGCGGGCGCGGGTGTAGTCCAGCGCCCCAGTGTCGCGCACGATGGCCAGCACGTCGTCCAGATGGTTGAGGCCGCCCTGCCGGATGGCCTGGCGAATGAGACTGGCCTGCTCGGGGGTGCCGGCGGACATGGCCTGTATCAGGGGCAGGGTGGGCTTGCCTTCGGCCAGGTCATCGCCCACGTTCTTGCCCATGGCGGTGGCATCGCCCTGATAGTCCAGTAGATCGTCGATGAGCTGGAAGGCGAGCCCCAGGTAGCGGCCGTAGTAGCGCAGTGCCGCCTCCTGCTCTGGGGTCGCCTCGGCAAGGATCGCGCCGCTGTGCGACGCCGCCTCGAACAGCATGGCTGTCTTGCCCAGGATGGTCTCGAAGTAGGTGGCCTCGTCGATATCGGGATTGCCCACGTTGGTGAGCTGCTGCACCTCGCCCTCGGCAATCACGCAGGTGGCCCCGGAGAGTACGCCCATGATCCGCAGTGAGCCGATCTCCACCATCATCTGGAAGGAGCGGGAGTAGAGATAGTCGCCGACCAGTACCGAAGGCGCATTGCCCCAGGCGTCGTTGGCGGTGGCGCGGCCCCGGCGCATATGGGAGTCGTCCACCACGTCGTCATGCAGCAGCGTCGAGGTGTGCATGAACTCGATCAGGGTGGCCAGGAAGATGTGCTTGTCGCCCTGGTAGTCCAGCGAGCGGGCGGCCAGCAGTACCAGCAACGGACGCAGGCGCTTGCCGCCGCTGGCGATTATGTACTGCCCGATGGTCTCCACCAGCGGAACCCGAGAGGCCAGCTGGGACATGATGGTGCTGTTGACTGCGGCAAAGTCATCGGCAACCGCGGCGTGGAGCGGCGAGGCCGGGGTGGTGCCGGCAGATGAATTCGAAGAGACGTTGGCTGGCATGGATTCGTTGTCATCAGGCAGTGGGGCCGGCAAGTCGGAGGCTTTGCCCGTGGCCTTGGGTTGCGGGTCATGCTATGGCCCCCCCCGAAGGGCGTCAAGCGGCGTCATCCCTGTTAATGGCGGCGTGCAGCAGCTAGCCAAGATGTGGCTTGAACGGCTTGGTGGGTGTCGTTATAATACGCGGCCCACTCATCACGCTCCCTGTCAGATGGCTGCCAAAAGGGGCGCCACTCGAAGCAGGCCGACGAAGAGCCAACCCCGATGAGTTCTGGAGAGACACGCACATGTACGCAGTAATCAAGAGCGGTGGCAAGCAGTACCGCGTTCAGGAAGGCCAGACTCTCAAGCTCGAGAAACTGGAAGTGCCGACCGGCGAAACCATCGAGTTCGACCAGGTCCTGCTGGTAGCCGATGGCGAGGACGTCACGGTTGGTGCACCGCTGGTTGACGGTGCCAAGGTGGCTGCCGAGATCGTTTCCCACGGCCGTGGCGAGAAGATCCGCATCATCAAGTTCCGTCGCCGGAAGCACAGCATGAAGCGTCAGGGCCACCGTCAGTGGTTCACTGAAGTCAAGATCACCGGGATCTCCGCGTAAGCGGCAACCCCCTGAACGAGCGAGGACTTTGCAATGGCTCATAAGAAGGCAGCCGGCTCTACCCGTAACGGCCGCGATTCAGAATCCAAACGCCTTGGCGTCAAGCTGTTCGGTGGTCAGGTCGTGACCGCCGGTAATATCATCGTGCGTCAGCGTGGCACCAAGTTCCACGCCGGCACCGGTGTCGGCCTCGGCCGCGACCATACCCTGTTCGCTCTGGGCGACGGTGTGGTCAAGTTCGAGACCAAGGGTCCGAAAAACCGCAAGTTCGTCAGCGTCGTCTCTGCCTGAGAGCGCGCGAACCGGTAGTAGGAGGGCCCCGCCAAGGCGGGGCCTTCTTGTATCATGACGGTGGATACCGTCGGGAGAGTAGCAATGCAGTTCGTCGACGAAGCCTCGATCATCGTGGAGGCAGGCAGGGGTGGCAGTGGCTGCCTCAGCTTCCGCCGCGAGAAATACGTGCCCAAGGGTGGCCCCGATGGCGGCGACGGCGGGCATGGCGGTAGTGTCTACCTGGTGGGTGACGACTCCCTCAATACCCTCATCGACTTCAAGTTCCAGCGTTTCTACCAGGCCGAGAACGGCCGGCCCGGCCAGGGACGGCAGATGAGCGGTCGCGCCGGTGACGACCTGGTGGTCAAGGTGCCGGTGGGCACCACCGTGATCGACGAGGACACGCTCGAAGTCATCGTCGATATCACCGAGATCGGCCAGCAGGTGCTGGTGGCCCAGGGCGGACGCCGGGGACTCGGCAACATCCACTTCAAGTCATCCACCAACCGGGCCCCGCGCAAGACCACGCTGGGCAC
>SKVX01000513.1 GCA_007129225.1 Halomonas sp. | reverse complement strand
GCGGTGGCAGTCACCGGTCTGATATGGCTGCTCGACCTGATCTTGCTGCGCCCGGCGCGGCGCCGGAACCTGGCCACTGCTGAGGCCGAAACGACCGAGGGGCTCGACGAAGCGACACGTGCCAAGGTGCTCAAGGAGCCCTGGCCGGTCGATTACGCACGCTCCTTCTTTCCGGTCCTGCTGGTGGTATTGCTGCTGCGCAGCTTTCTGGTCGAACCCTTCCAGATTCCTTCCGGTTCCATGCGCCCCACCCTGGAAGTCGGTGACTTCATCCTGGTGAACAAGTATGCCTATGGCCTGCGTCTGCCGGTGACCCATACCCGTTTCGTCGAAATGGGCGATCCCCAGCGCGGTGACGTCATGGTCTTTCGTTTTCCCAATGAGCCCTCGGTGAACTTCATCAAGCGCGTGGTGGGGCTGCCGGGCGATACCGTGCGCTACGAGGACAAGCAGCTCTTCGTCAACGGCGAACCGGTACCCAAGCGCCTGATCGAAGAGGGCCCGGCCGAAGCACCGCAAGAGTGGCTGCTGGAGGAGCAATTGGGCGAAATCAGCCACCGGATCTACAATAATCCTCGTGACCCGGGGCCGCGAGTGCGTGAACTGGTAGTGCCGGAAGGGCACTTCTTCACCATGGGCGACAATCGCGACCACTCCAACGATAGCCGCTACTGGGGGTTCGTACCCGAAGAGAACATCGTCGGGCGTGCCTTTGCCGTCTGGATGCAGTGGGATGGTGGTCTGCCCAGTTTCTCCAACGTTCGCCGCATCCATTGACCCTCGAGGTCTCTCGGCGATGGTTCTTATTCTTGTCTCTGGACAGTCCGTTTCTTTGTAGATAGCAGGAGCTTCGTGAGCAACTCCCTCAACGCCTTCAGCCGACGCATCGGCCACACCTTCGGGGATCACACCCTGTTGGAGTTGGCCATGACCCATCGCAGCTTCGGCGGGCAGAACAATGAACGACTCGAGTTCCTCGGTGACTCCATCGTCAACTTCGTGATCGCCGAAGCGCTCTACCAACGCTTTCCCCAGGCCCGGGAAGGCCAGCTGTCGCGACTGCGTGCCCGGCTGGTGCGTGGCCAGACACTGGCCGAACTGGCGAGAGAGATGTCCTTCGGCGAGTGTCTGCGCCTCGGCTCCGGCGAAATGAAGAGCGGCGGTCACCGCCGTGATTCCATACTTGCCGATGCCGTCGAGGCGGTGCTCGGCGCCATCTACCTTGACGCCGGAATGGATGTGGCGAGAACCCGTGTCCTGGCCTGGTACGCCGAGCGCCTGGAAGCCATAGACCTGCAGGATACCCAGAAGGACCCCAAGACCCGACTCCAGGAGTTCCTCCAGTCGCGACAGGTGCCCCTGCCTCGCTATGAGGTGGTGTCGGTGGAAGGGGAGGCGCATGACCAGACCTTTACCGTGGAGTGTCACATCGGACTGCTGGATGAGCACACCCTCGGCATAGGGGCCAGTCGGCGCCATGCCGAACAGCAAGCGGCTGAGATGGCGCTTTCCCAGCTCGAGACCCTAGGAGGGCGTAGCAAATGAGCCAGACGTGCGGCTTTGTCGCCATCGTGGGGCGTCCCAATGTGGGCAAGTCCACCTTGATGAACCGAATTCTCGGCCAGAAGATATCGATCACTTCGCGGCGTCCACAGACCACCCGTCATCAGGTCATGGGCATCAAGACTGAGGGCGAGGCGCAGTTCATCTACGTCGATACGCCCGGCATTCATATCATGGCGAAGGATCGCAACAAGGCGATCAATCGCTTCATGAACCAGGCGGCGACCCAGGCCCTGCGCGACGTCGACTGCGTGGTCTTCATCATCGACCGCACCCGCTGGAGCGATGAGGATCAGGTCGTGCTTCAGCGCCTCGAGCACGTTCAGGCGCCGGTCATCCTGGCCGTCAACAAGGTCGACCGGCTCGAGGACAAGAGTACACTGCTGCCATGGCTTGCCGACGTGGGAGCTCGGCGTGACTTCGCCGCCATCATTCCCATTTCAGCCAAGCACGGCACCAACGTGCCGGAGCTCGAGGCCGAGGTGGCCAAGCACCTGTCGGAGGGTGTTCACCACTTTCCCGAGGACCAGGTCACCAACAAGAGCCAGCGCTTTCTTGCCGCCGAACTGGTGCGGGAAAAGATCATGCGCCAGCTGGGCGACGAGCTGCCCTACCAGGTGACGGTGGAAATCGAAGAGTTTCGAGATGAAGGGCGTGTGGTACATATCAGCGCCCTGATTCTGGTGGAGCGCTCGGGCCAGAAGAAGATCCTGATCGGCGAGAACGGTGAGCGCATCAAGAGCATCGGTCGCGAGGCGCGCCTGGACATGGAGCGTGCGCTCGACGCCAAAGTGATGCTCAATCTCTGGGTCAAGGTGAAGCGGGGCTGGTCCGATGATGAGCGGGCCTTGAAGAGCCTTGGCTACAACCTCGACTGATGGCGATCCAAGGCCCTCGCTTGGCGAGGCCCTGGTATCTGCCGGATGCCTGACATGCAGCCACAGCCGGCCTTCCTTCTGCACAAGCGTCCCTATCGTGAAACCAGTGCCCTGGTCGAGCTGCTGACCCTCGAGCACGGCCGCGTGCGGGCGGTGGCCCAGGGAGTGCAGCGCCCGGGGTCTCGCTCGCGCGGGCGGCTTCAACCCTTCACCCCCCTGCACCTGACCTGGGTGGGAGAGGGCGAGCTCAAGCGATTGCGGCTGATGGAAAGCCGTGGCTCGGCGGCACTATTGGTGGGCGAAGGGCTGCTCTGCGGGCTCTATGCCAACGAACTCTTGACCCGCACCCTACCGGTGGAGCTGCCGGTAGCCGAGGTATTTGCCTTCTATGGAGCGCTGCTCGAGGCGTTGCCACGCCCAGAGGGGCGTGCCGGTGCACTGCGCCGACTCGAGGTCGCCCTGCTCGAGGCCCTGGATGCGGCCCCGCGCTTCACCGAGCCCGATGGGCGCGAACTCGATCCCCACTGCCACTACCGTTTCGATCTTGCCACGCGTGCCTTCGTCCCCGGCGAGCCCGGTATCGACGGCCGAACCCTGAGGCTGCTTGCCGGCGGCGACTGGGCCAGGCCCGGCCTTGCCGGCCCAGCCAAGGCCATCACCCGGGCTGCGCTGGCGCCCCTGCTGGGGACTCGGCCACTGCGTTCCCGCGAGTTGATGCGACAGCTTGCCCAGCGGCGCCATGCCGGCCCACACTGAACCCCCGTTTCATCGGCTTTGGAGAGTGACCATGCATCCCCCGCGTATCCTGCTCGGCGTCAATATTGACCATATCGCGACCCTGCGCCAGGCTCGCGGTACCCGCTATCCTGACCCGGTTCAGGCGGCACTGCAGGCCGAGGAGGCCGGTGCCGACGGTATCACCGTGCATCTGCGCGAGGATCGTCGGCATATACAACCCCGCGATGTGCGCCTGCTGGCCGAGGTGCTCAATACGCGCATGAATCTGGAGATGGCGGTCACCGAAGAGATGCTCGCCCTGGCCGAGGAGATACGTCCGGCCCATGTCTGCCTGGTGCCCGAGAAGCGTGAAGAGCTGACCACCGAGGGCGGACTCGACGTGGCCGGCGCACTTCCGGGTATCACCGAGGCCTGCCGACGGCTGGCGGCGGCAGGCTGCGAGGTCTCGCTGTTCATCGATCCCGAGCCCGGCCAGATCGAGGCCGCGGTGAAGGCGGGGGCGCCGGTCATCGAGCTACACACGGGGGCCTATGCCGAGCTGGCCGGTGACGCGGCTCGCCGAGAGCATGCCCGGCTGTCCGCGGCAGTGGAGATGGCACTCGATCTCGGGCTGGTGGTCAATGCCGGCCACGGACTGAACTATCATAATGTCGAGGCCATCGCCGCGATTCCCGGCCTGCATGAGCTCAATATCGGCCATGCCATCATTGCCCGCGCCCTTTTCGTGGGCCTCAAGGAGGCTGTGGCCGACATGAAGCGTCTGATCATCGCCGGCCAGGAGGCAGGCTTCGTCGCCTCGCTGGAAGAGCACGACCATCATCACGACGACCCGGACGACAGCGAAGCCGGCTGATCGTCGGTATCGGAACGGATCTAGTTGCCGGGTAGGCTCGCTGCGAGACTGCCATGGCGCGACACGCCGTACGCTTCGCCCAGCGGCTGCTGGGCGTGGCATCGCTTCACCGGTCCCTGAGCGATGAGGCCGAGCCGGCGTTGGCGGTCGTCGCGCCGGAGGACTGATGCTGTGCCTGGGCATGCCAGGCCCGCAGCCGGTCCATCGCCCGGAAGAGGTCATCGATCAACGGCTCGACATCGGTCATGCCCTTCGAGCGCAGCCGTGTCTCCAGCGTTTCCGCCACCAGCGCCAGCTCCGGCGCCCCGCAGTAGCGACAGGCACCGTTCAGGGCGTGCACGGTGTCCAGCAGGGCCTCAGATTCATCGGTGGAAAGGGCCGCCTGTAGCTCCCTGGCACTGGCGGGGAGTGAAACGGCAAGCTCATGCAGGAGTTCCAGGGCGAGGGATTCGCTGCCATTGGCCAGGCGGGTGCCAAGCACCAGGTCAACGACGGCCAACTCCTCGCTCTGCTCCTGCCGCTCCGTGGCTTCCGGCGCCATCTGCCTGGCAGGTGCTGTAATGCGCAGGTGGCGCTGCAGGATGAGTTCAAGGGCATGGCTATCCACCGGCTTTATCAGGACCTCCTGAAGGCCGCTGTTCAGCAACTGCTGCCGATCATCCTCCAGGGCGTGTGCCGTCACGGCAACCACCGGGCAGTGTGACCAGGAGCCGCCCAACTGACGCAGGGCCCGCGTCGTCTCGACCCCGTCCATTCCCGGCATGCGAATATCCATCAGCACCAGGTCGAACCGCTCGCTTTCGGCCAGGGCCAGCGCCTCTTCGCCGCTTCCCGCTTCCTCGATCCACAATCCTGGCCGTTGCAGCATATCTTTCAGCAGGCGTCGGTTGCTGGCGTTGTCGTCCACGACCAGCAGGCGATTCAGGTTGGGTGCCACCACCAATTCGCCACGCAGCGAACCACAGCGCCGCAGCCCTTCGGCCAGTGCCTGGCGCGAGATGGGCTTGCACAGGATCTCTCCGCCACGGGGAAGCGTGAGCTTCGGTAATTCCAGTGGTGTGGCGTTGACCAGCAGCAGAACCGGGCAGGGGCAAGCGTCCAGCCAGCTCTGCCAATCCTCCAGTACGGCATCGGACAGTACGGTGGGCAATCCGGCCACCATGAGCGCGGGTGTTGGCGCCTGCACTGTGGGGTGTGGCACTTCGACTACCTGTGCCCCCCAGCGGGTGAGGAGATGACTGAGCGCGTGGCGGGTGGGGGCGTGAGGCTCATACAGGGCGATGCGTTCGCCGTCGAGTATTCGTTCCGGTAACGTCTCCATGCCACTGATGATGTCCAGCGGCAGGCTGAAGGCGAAGATCGAGCCCTTGGTCGGCTCGCTCTCGACGGTGATTCGTCCCCCCATCTGCTCCACCAGTTGCCGGCTGATGGCCAGGCCCAGCCCCGAGCCGCCATACTGGCGGGAGTGGCCTGCCGTTGCCTGGCGGAATGCCTGGAACAGGTCGTGCTGCTCCTGGGGTGTCAGCCCGATGCCGGTGTCGCTGATGCTGACACGCAACAGCACCTGACCCTTGTTCGACTGGTCCTCGACCATGACGCGCACGATGACTTCACCCTGTTCGGTGAACTTCAGGGCGTTGTGTACCAGGTTGATCAGTACCTGGCGGATGCGCAGCGGGTCGCCGCGAAGCGGTGAGGGAACGTCGTCATAGACCAGGCCCAGCAGGTGAAGTCCCTTCTGATGGGCCAGCGGTGCCTGAAGCCCCAGCGCCTCATCCACCAGCGACACCATATCCACCTCCGCGCGGTCGAGTTCGAGGCGTCCGGCTTCGATGCGCGAGAAATCCAGTACGTCATTGACCAGGGCCAACAGGTTGTCGCAAGCCACCTGAACTTGATCGAGCCATTCACGCTGACGAGGCTCGAGGCGCGAGCGGCCCAGGAGGCGGCAGAAGCCGACGATACCGTTGAGTGGCGTGCGAATCTCGTGGCTCATGCTGGCCAGGAACTCCGACTTGACCCGGTTGGCCTCCAAGGCGCGGCGGTGGGCCAGGTCAAGTTCGATGTTCTTGATCTCGATGGTTTCCATCGACTCCTGCAGGTCGGCGGTCGTCTGTTCGATCTGGCGCTGCATGTTGTCCCGGGAGTGTTCGAGTTCATCCCCTAGGGCATTGACCTGCTGGGCCAGTTGGCGGAGCTCTGCGGCGCCATCTTCGGCGAGCCGAGTGTGCCGGTCGCCGCCGCGCAGGCGCCGCAGTGCCTCGGTGGCGGCGCCAAGTTTGCTATCCAGGCGACGTCCCAGCGAGGAGGCCAGCACGAACAGCAGCAGTCCGAGTATGAGTAGCCCCAGGCCGGCGCTGGCCAGGCGACGGTAGTGATCCAGGGTCAGTGCGCGTGAATCGATGTCGATCTCGAGCCAGGCAACGCCTTGAACGACACCGTTACCCTCGGGCAGGTCGAGGGGGACCAGCAATCGCCACAGATCCCCCCGGGTATCGAGCTGGGTCTCCTGGGGTGGTGACATGGCGACCTGGGCACGGCTGCGGCCCAGCTCCAGGATGGTCATGCCGGCTTCGGTATAGACGCCGACGCCACGGGCCTCTTCGATATCGAGCAGGCGATGGGCCAGGCTGTCCAGCTGCGCCTCTTCATTGGCCGTCAGGGCCTGGGCGAGCGTCGGTGCCTGCAGCTCTGCCGCGGTGGCCAGGCGATCGCGCAGTGCCGACTTTCGCCATTCCGTTTCCTGATACAGGCCAAGCGTTACCACGGCCATCGACACCAGCAGGGGGAGGCACAGTAACCAGAGCGTCAAGCGGTTTCCGAGCGACATCGGTCATCCTTTATCACGGTAAATCTCGTTGCAGTATGCCACAGCTGGCCGGGATGCCTGTCCAGTGAGAGGCGGCACGGATATAATGGTGAAAAGACGTTTCCATAAGGACGGTTACATGCATTTTCCTACCATCGAGGACGTCGTCGGCAATACGCCGCTGGTGCGGCTCACGCGTATCACGGCGGGCCGTAACAACACCTTGCTGGCCAAGCTTGAGGGCAACAACCCCGCCGGCTCGGTGAAGGACCGCCCGGCGTTGTCGATGCTCTCTCAGGCGGAGGCCCGCGGCGAAATCACCCCGGGAGACACTTTCGTCGAAGCAACCTCGGGTAACACCGGTATCGCGCTGGCCATGGCGGCGGCTATCAAGGGCTACAGGATGGTGTTGATCATGCCGGAAAGTGCCTCCAGCGAGCGAAAACAGGCCATGGCAGCCTTCGGCGCCGAGCTGATTACCGTCAGCAAGGATGGTGGCATGGAAGAGGCGCGTGACCTGGCCGAGGCGATGATCGCCCGGGGCGAGGGCAAGCCGCTCAACCAGTTTGCCAATGCCGACAACCCGCTGGCGCACTATCTCGGTACCGGTCCTGAGCTCTGGGAGCAGACCGGCGGCACGATCACCCATTTTGTCAGTTCCATGGGGACGACGGGAACCATCATGGGGGTGTCGCGCTACCTGAAGGAGCGCAACCCCGCTATCCAGATCGTAGGCCTGCAACCGGAGGATGGCGCCAGTATTGCCGGGATCCGGCGCTGGCCCAAGGAGTACCTGCCGAGCATTTTCGATGCCTCCCGGGTCGATCGGGTGCTCGACATCGGCCAGCATGAGGCCGAGGAGCACATGCGGCGTCTGGCCCGGGAGGAAGGCATCCTGGCTGGTGTTTCCTCTGGCGGTGCCCTGGCGGGTGCGCTGCGTATCGCTGCGGAGGTCGAGAACGCGGTGATCGCCTTCATCGTCTGCGACCGTGGCGACCGCTATCTCTCCACCGGCCTGTTTGCCCCGGAAACTTGACGTGGCGATGCTTGGCAAGCGCCGGCCGCCGCGTCAACGCTCGGGTGTGTCCGGCCTTCAGGGGCGGGCCGGCGAGCCATCTGTACGGACCATGACCACCGACGCCGACGTGACGGCCGTCACGGTTCAGCGCCTGGCCCACGATGGTCGCGGTGTAGCGCGCTCGGCCGGCGGCAAGACCCTGTTCATCGAGGGTGCACTGCCCGGTGAGCGGCTCGAGGTGGCGGTCCATCGTGCCCGCAAGCGCTTCGACGAGGCCCATGTCCGCGAACTCCTCGAGGCCTCTCCCGAGCGTGTCGGCCCTCCCTGTCCTCACTATGCCCAGTGCGGCGGCTGCGACCTCCAGCATCTTTCCGTGGCGGCCCAGCGCCGACACAAGCAGGCGGTACTGGTCGACCTGCTGGCCCGGGAGGGGGTATCGCTTCCGACGCCGCCGGCTCTGCTGGCAGACGCTGTCGCCGGCTATCGACGCCGTGCCCGGCTGGGGGTGAAGGTCGACGCACAGGGCCGGGTCCACCTGGGCTTTCGCGTCCACCATAGCAGCCGCCTGGTCGATGTGGAGAGCTGCTTGGTGCTGGTACCCGCCCTGGAGGTGTTGCTGGTGCCGCTGCGCGACTTGCTGGCCCGTCTGGATGCACCGCGACAGGTCGGCCATCTGGAGCTGGTCGCCGCCGATGATTCGGCCGTCGTGGTGGTTCGTCAGTTGCGTGACAATCAGGCCGACCGCCAGCGTTGGCAGGCGTTTTCCCATGAGCAGGGGGTGGCCGTGGGGCACCTGGGGGGGCGTGATGCTCCTGTGTTCGAGTGGCTCTGCGCCCCGCCCGACCTGGCCTATCGTCTGCCCGGCCTAGGTGCAGATCTCAAGCTGTGCTTCGGTCCCGGGGACTTCCTGCAGGTCAACGAGGCGGTCAATGCACAACTGGTCGCGACCACACGGGAATGGCTGGCTCCCATGGCTGGCGAGCGGGTGCTCGACCTCTATGCCGGGGTCGGCAACTTCAGCCTGCCGTTGGCGGCCGACAGCGCCAATGTCACGGCGGTGGAGGGCAACCCGGCCATGGTCGAACGGTTGGTCGACAACGCCAGGAGCAACGGGCTGGCGGTTGACGCACGGCAGGCAGACCTGGTCCGAGAGGAGTCGGTCGTCGCACTGTTGAAGGGCGTCGAGCCCGATGCCGTTGTGCTCGATCCGCCCCGTGATGGTGCGGCAGCGGCCTGCCGCGCCCTGGTGGAACGTCCCGTGGCTCGGCTGGTCTATGTGGCCTGTGACCCTGCCACCCTAGCCCGGGATGCGGCACGACTCGTGCATGGTGGTTATCGCATCACCCGGGCGGCGGTAGCCGACATGTTCGTGCATACCTCGCATCTGGAATCCATCCTGCTGTTCGAGCACTGCGAACGGCAGCCACCATCGCAAGGAGCCTAGAGAGATGGTGAAAGTGCGCGATGACCAGCCATTGACCGATGCGGGCGAAGTCGACATCGGCCACTGGCTTGCGCGGCTGCAGGAAGACACCAAGCTGCGTGATCCCGCCGAGATGCGGGAGGCCTGCGAGCTTGCCCAGCGTCTGGCACACCAGGCGGAGCGACCCCACAAATCATGGTTGCCCGAGGCTTCCAGTTTCCGGATGGGCCTCGAGATGGCCGATATCCTCGGCCTGCTCAAGCTGGACCAGCCGGCGCTGGAGGCCGCCGTACTCTATCGGGCCGTGCGTGAAGGGCAGATCGCCGTCGAGGGTGTGACCAAGCGCTTCGGCAGCGAGGTGTCGGGCCTGATCGAGGGGGTGCTGCAGATGGCCGCCATCAGCAATGCCCAGACCCCTAGCCAGGGCATGGTCCAGCACGACCAGCAGGACAACCTGCGCAAGATGCTGGTCAACATGATCGACGACGTGCGCGTGGCGTTGATCAAGATCGCCGAACGCACCTGCGCCCTGCGTCAGGCCAAGGACGCCCCGCGGGAGAAACGCCTGCAGGTGGCCCGCGAGGTGTTCGACATCTACGCGCCGCTGGCCCATCGCCTGGGCATCGGCCAGGTCAAGTGGGAACTGGAGGACCTCTCCTTCCGCTACCTGCATGAGGATGACTACAAGACCATCGCACAGCAGCTGGCCGAAAAGCGCATGGATCGCGACCGCTATATCCATGAGGTGGTCGAGACGCTGCAGGGGCTGCTGGAGGCCCAGGGCATTTCTCCCTGCGAAGTGAGCGG
>SKVX01000323.1 GCA_007129225.1 Halomonas sp. | reverse complement strand
GTCACTGGTTCGAATCCGGTATCACCCACCACGCGGACCGGTAGTTCAGTTGGTTAGAATGCCGGCCTGTCACGCCGGAGGTCGCGGGTTCGAGTCCCGTCCGGTCCGCCAACACGATATTCCAGACCCCGAGCCGAATGGCTTGGGGTCTTTCGTTTCCTCGCGTTCTCATTTGCCCCCCCCTTGCACCTCATCCGTCCACATTATGCGCTATGCTGCTTTCGCCTCATTGTGCATCTTTACCTTTTTACCTTTGCGCATCCCGTCTGGCTATCATACAGTTGTTTGAAACCTTGACCAGCAGGAGGAGTCCGGCGTGCGCTATCCTCATCTCTTTCGTCCGCTCGAAGTGGGTCACCTGACGCTGCCCAATCGGGTGTTGATGGGCTCCATGCACACCAATCTCGAAGAGGCGCCCAACGGCTTTGCCCGCCTGGCGGCCTTCTACGCCGAACGGGCCCGGGAGGGCGTCGGCCTGATCGTCACTGGCGGCATCGCTCCCAACCCCGAGGGCGCCGTCTTCCAGGGGGCGGCAACCCTGGAACGCAGCGATCAGGTGGCGAATCATCGCGGCGTGGTCGAGACGGTTCATGCCGAGGGCGGCCATATCTGCATGCAGATCCTGCACGCAGGTCGTTACGCCTATTCTCCTGAGCTGGTGGCGCCGTCGCCGATCCAGGCCCCCATCAATCCCTTCGCACCCCGGGAGCTCACCGGAAGGGAGGTCGAGGGCCAGATCGCCGACTACGTGCGCTGCGCCACCCTGGCCCGGGAGGCAGGTTACGACGGCGTCGAGGTGATGGGCTCCGAGGGTTACCTGATCAACCAGTTTCTCTGCCTGCGCACCAATCATCGCAGCGACGAGTGGGGCGGTGCCTTCGAGAATCGCATGCGCTTTGCCGTCGAGATCGTGAAGCAGATTCGCGAGGCGGTGGGCGAAGACTTTCTCATCATCTTCCGCCTGTCGATGATCGACCTGGTGGAGGAGGGCAGCACCTGGGAAGAGGTGGTCACCCTGGGTCGGGCCCTGGAGGTGGCAGGCGTCAACCTGATCAATACCGGCATCGGCTGGCACGAGGCGCGTGTTCCCACCATCGTCACCAGCGTACCGCGGGCGGCCTTCACCGAAGTGACCCGCCGCATGAAGTCGGAGCTCAGCGTACCGCTGATCACCACCAACCGCATCAACATGCCGGACGTGGCCGAGCGGGTGCTGGCCGATGGCCATGCGGACATGGTCTCCATGGCACGCCCCTTCCTGGCAGACCCGGCCTGGGTTACCAAGGCGGCCGAAGGACGTAGCGAAGAGATCAACACCTGTATTGCCTGCAACCAGGCGTGTCTCGATCACACCTTCCAGGGCAAGTTGACCTCCTGCCTGGTCAATCCGCAGGCCTGCCACGAGACCGAGCTCGAGATCCTGCCGGCCGAGATGATACGGGACATTGCCGTGGTCGGGGGCGGGCCGGCGGGTCTGGCGGCTGCCGTCACCGCGGCAAGGCGGGGGCATCGCGTGGTGCTGTTCGAGCGCAATGGCGAGCTGGGCGGACAGTTCAATCTGGCTCGTCAGATCCCCGGCAAGGAAGAGTTCGACGAGACCCTGCGCTACTTCAAGGTCATGCTCGACAAGCACGGAGTCTCGATACGGCTCAACTGTGACGTCGATCTCCAGACTCTCAAGGGATTCGATGCCGTGGTGCTGGCCAGCGGCGTCCAGCCTCGCCAGCTGACGCTGCCGGGCCATGATCATCCCAAGGTGCTCAGCTATCCCATGGCCATCCATCATCCCGAGCGCGTAGGGCGTCGGGTGGCGATCATCGGCGCGGGGGGAATCGGCTTCGATGTCGCCGAGCTGCTCACCCATGTGGGCCACCCCGCCATGAATACGGAGGCCTGGTGCGCCGAATGGGGCGTGGACCTCAGTGTCTCCGAACCGGGCGGCATTGCCCCGCCGCAGCGGCCCGACACGCCCCGCCAGGTCTTCCTGCTGCAGCGCAAGGCCTCCAAGCCGGGCAAGGGGCTGGGCAAGACCACCGGCTGGGTGCACCGTGCCTCGCTGAAGCATCGTGGTGTCGAGACCCTGGCCGGCTGCGAGTACATGGGCATCGATGACGAAGGGCTCCACATCCGCCAGGATGGCGAGCCGAGATTGCTCGCGGTCGACAGCATTGTCGTCTGCGCCGGTCAGAATCCGGTGCGGGAGCTCCTCGAACCGCTGCAGTCGTCGGGTGTGGAGGTGCATATGATCGGCGGCGCCGACGAGGCGGCCGAACTCGACGCCAAGCGCGCTATCGACCAGGGCACCCGGGTATCGGCCAGCCTGTAACCGTCAGTGCTCCCCGCATCAGGGCAGGGTGACCGACATGGAGCCGGAGAGCACCAGGGCGATCAGGTCGGCCTGGCGGTGAGTGTCGGTCTTCTGGAACAGGTTGCGCAGGTGAAAGGCGACCGTGGTGGTGGAGATCGACATGCGTTCGGCAATCTCCTCGCTGCGCAGCCCCTCGGCCAGGGCCAGGGCGATACCGGCTTCGCTCGGCGTGAGCCCGAACAGGCTGGCCAGTATCTGCCGGGGCACCTGGGCGCGCTTTTCCGGATC
>SKVX01000078.1 GCA_007129225.1 Halomonas sp. | reverse complement strand
GCGATCGAGCACCAGCCAGACGATGCCGGCGATGAGGGCCCCGAACGTGAGGCCGACGAACAGCCGCATCGCGAAGTCGCCGACGAGTGCGGCCGGCGTTCCGTTCCCGGCGACGAGGACTTCGAAGACGACGACGACCAGAATCGCCGCGGTCACGTCGTTGATCACACCCTCCCCCTCGAGAACGGCGGCGACGTGATCTCGGACGGTGACGACCTGAAGGATCGGCCCGATCACGGTCGGACCGGTCGCGATTAACAGTGCACCGACCAGGAGCCCGACCTCGAGGCTCGTCTCGAGAAAGACGACGACGGCGGCGGCCGTGCCGAGCCAGGTGATCGCCGCACCGACGGTGACCATCCGGGTTAGCGCGATGGGACTTTCCCGGAGTTTGTCGCGGTGGAGGTGGTAGCCGCCTTCGAAGAGGATGATCGCGACGCTGACGCCGACCATCGCTGAGAGGCCACCGCCGAAGGTCTCCCGCGAGACGAGTCCGAGCACTTCGGGCCCGATCGCGATGCCCGCGATGATCAGAAAGAGAACACTCGGAATCCGCAGTCGGTCCGCAAGGACGCGGGAGGCGACGCCGAGTGCGATGGTGGCGATGAGCTTCACGATTGGCTATTATTCTGATTAGCCGGCAGGCGAACCGTTCGAGCCGATACTGGTGGACCGCCTCGGGTATCAGTCATCTCCGCCGGCGGCAGGCTTGGCGCCCGTCTCGTCCCCGTCGACCAACGTGAGGGCCTGATAGAGGATCATCGACGCTACGGCGAACGACGAGCCGACGAGCAGGACGACGCTTACCAGATCGAGGGCGTCCGTTCCGAGCCAATTCGCGAGTTCCGAAAGCGCGATACCGGCGCTCGCGAACACCATCATCAGCCCGAAGTAGACGATCACGTCGTCCTCCTCGACCATGGTGGTCGCCGCCGAGCCGATTCGCGCACCGAGCGCGCTCCCGACGAGCAGCAAGGAGACCACCGTAAGGTCGACGCTGCCGGACATCCCGTAGGTGAAGGTCCCGAACGCGCCCGAGAAGAGCCCGGCAAAGAGGCTTGTGCCGACCGCGGCGGTCAGGGGCGTCCCGATCAAGTAGTAGATCGCGGGCATTCGGATGAACCCGCCGCCGACACCGATCAGCCCGGAGATGAGGCCGACGCTCCCGCCAGCGCCACCGATCGTCCACACGGACGCCCGGCCGCCGGAGGTGAGGGTGATCATCGGCGGCACGGTGTACGACTGAATCTTCTGGCCGATCGCCGGAATATCGTCGTCGTTGGCATCGTCATCACCATCGGTATCGTCGTCATCGTCCTCGAGCTTGTACGCGCGATGCAAGAACAGCGCACCGATCCCACCCAGCAGGACGACGTAGGCGACGCCCGTGACGAGGTTGGCGATGCCGAGCGCCTCGAGGCCGAAGACGAGCCGACTCCCGAGTTCGATCCCGATCGAAAGGACGACGAACAGGATCGCGCCGAGTTTGTAGTCGACCTGGCCGACATCGTAGTGCTTCAGGACGGCGATCACGGACGTCCCGAAGTAAAACGCCAGCCCGCTGCCGATCGCGACCGAGGCGGGATAATCGAGGAGCAACAGCGTCGGCGTAATCAGGAATGACCCACCCATCCCGAAAAAGCCGAACAGCACCCCGACCATGAAGCCAAAGCTCACGAACAGCGCCAAAAGCGCCAGACTGAGGCCGAATATCTCCATCTATCGTGCGTCCGTGATCGTGTCAATCAGTGGTGTTGCGACTCGCTCGAGGATGCCGTAGCCAGCGTAGAGGGCAACCGCCTGGACGAGGATGACACCCACGAGGAGCATCGCCTGTGCCGGCGGGGAGAGCGCTGCGGATTCGATCATTCGTCCAGCCCCCCGTTTGCGTTCGATAGTGTGCGGATCATGGATTTCTACTCAGTACTCTCTACCCGGAGAGATGGTATAACGCTTTTGGGACTGGCGCACAATATTACTATGAGATATGGGACGGCTATCCAACGGAGATATCTGTGTAAGTTATGGAAATATGCGAACTCGCGGAACGGCCAGTTCGCGCCGTGATGTCGTGTCGTCCGCGTTAGTATTCCCGGGCGACTGCCATCGCGAAGACGTTCGAGCTCGCGTCGCGAGAGGTGGGTACGAACCGGGGTGTGCGAGCGTGCGATCCTGTCCGATAGGAGTCCAGCCGACCGCGAAGAGTCGGCGTGTACCGATATCTAGTACTTCTTCGTGAGCGATCGTTTTTCGTTCGGTATTGGAGACCGTTTTGGCCAGCAGGGTGAAGCCCAGCTGGCGGCGTTGCGTAAAATTCACGCCGCGGGGATTTCCGTGGCGCCGGTCTGGAACAAGTCCCACCGGGAACACGCCATCATTGGCACCGGCCCCGCGGATGTCCGCCGCGAGGCCGATGAGGCTGTGCGCAAGACCGCTTGGGCTCATCCCTATTTCGTAGATGCTGATCATATTCGCAGGGACACCGTCGAGGCGTTCCTTGAGCCGAGCGATTTTTTTACACTGGATGTTGCTGAAGAAATCGGCCGTGCTGCATCGGCGGAGCGGATGGATGCCTTCCTTTACCGTGCCGAGCCGTATCTGGG
>SKVX01000450.1 GCA_007129225.1 Halomonas sp. | reverse complement strand
GTCTTCTCGGGCATGCGCCAGTAGCCGATGAAGACGTTGGGGCCGCGTATCTCGAGCATGCCGATCTCGCCCTCGGGGAGCGGTTCATGGGTTTCGCGATCGGTGATGCGATACTCCACCCCGGGCAACGGCATGCCCACGGTGCCGGCGCGACGTTCGCCGTCGTAGGGGTTGGAGAGGTTCATGTTGGTCTCGGTCATGCCGTATCGCTCGAGAATGGCATGGCCGCTCTTCCGTTCGAACTCCCGATGGGTCTCGGCGGTGAGCGGCGCCGAGCCGGAGACGAAGAGCCGCATGTTGGCGGTCGCCTCGGGGGTGAGGCGTTCGTCGGCCACCAGGCGGGTGTAGAAGGTGGGCACCCCCATCAGCACCGTCCCGCGGGGCATTTCCTCGAAGATCACGTCGGCGTCGAAGCTCGGCAGGAACAGCATGCTCGAACCGGCCATGAGGGTGACGTTGCAGGCGACGAACAGGCCGTGGGTGTGGAAGATGGGCAGGGCGTGGATCAGACGGTCCTCGGCGGTAAAGCGCCAGGCCTCGGCCAGGGTGGCCGCATTGGAACCCAGGTTGCGGTGGGTCAGCATGGCGCCCTTGGAGCGCCCGGTGGTGCCCGAGGTGTAGAGGATCGCCGCCAGGTCGTTCGCTTCCCGCGGCTCGATGGCATCAAACGGCGTGGCGCGCTCGGCGGCCTCCATCAGGCTGCCGTCGCCGTCGGTGCCCAGGGTTTCCACTGTCGGACAGCCGGTCTCGCCGGCCACCGCCCGGGCCTGGTCGAGGGCAGCCGGACGGCAGACGAACAGCGCCGGCTCGGCGTCGGCCAGGAAGTAGCGGATCTCGTCGGCGGTATAGCCGGTATTGAGCGGCAGGAAGACGCCGCCGATGCGCAGGCAGGCGAGATAGAGCAGCATCGCCTCGGGGCTCTTGTCGACCTGCACCGCGACCCGGTCGCCGGGGGCGACACCCAGCGCGGCCAGGGCGCCGGCAAGCCGGGCGCTGGCGGCCAGGGCGTCGGCGTGGCTGTAGCGGCGGCCGTCACGGGTGGTGATGAAATCGGCATCGCCGCGATCCTGCATGCGGGCGGCGAAGGTCTCGAAGAGGCTCTGACTCATTTTAGGTTGTCTCCCTTGGCCATTTTGCTGGCGAGTCAGTCATGGTGCACCAGGCTGGCTGGGCCGCAAAGCATTGGGCGCTGATCGGCGAGAAATTTTTGTACAGAAAGGTATATGGGTACAGCTTTTTCCGTGTTGCGTGGAATTACCGGGAAATGAGCAAGACAATCCTCGGAATTAACAAGAAGCCATGGGGCAGGAGGCCTAGGGTTTAAAGGGAGAGGGCTGTCGCTGATCAGGAGCGGGAGTGTTCGCCTTGCAATAAACAAATAATGTACAAGAATATGGAGTTCGATATGACCTTCAAACTGTCAATAACCGCCGTTGCGGTCAGTGCCGCGATGCTGACCCTGTCTGCCGGTACTGCGCTTGCCTCCAATGGGGATAGCCTGGGCAGCGACCCGATTCGTATCGTCATGCCCTATGGTGCAGGCGGCAGTACGGATATCACCGCTCGCATCATCGCGGCCAACGCCGCAGAGCACTGCGGCAGCCGTATCGACGTGGTCAGCATGCCGGGCGCAGGGGGCATGGAAGGGCTGCAGTTCGTGGCCGATGCCGAGCCCAACGGCCATACCATCCTGATGGCAGACTACTCCGCCACCATCACCCAGACGCTGACCGAGGACACCCCTTGGGAAGTGGAGGACTGGGTGCCCATCGTTCACCTGACCGACTGGAAGCCCACCGTCTACGTCAAGGCCGACCACGATATCCAGAGCATCGAGGACTGGATCGAGCTGGCCGAGGCCGAGCCGAACAGCCTGATCTTCGGTCATGCCGATCCGCTGAGCCTGGTGCACCTGCCGCTGGTGATGCTCGAGCAGGAAACCGGCATCCAGAACGTCCACCTGCCGACGACAGGCGGTGGCGAGACCCGCACCATGATTCTCGGCGGTCATATCGATCTGGGCATGACGCTGCCGCCCTCTATCGTCTCCAACGTCAATTCCGGCGAGGTCACGGCCATCGGCGTCTTCGCCGACGAGCGCTCCGACGTGCTGCCGGACGTGCCCACCTTCCAGGAAGCCGGCTACGACGTCTCCTTCGAGGCACCGCTGCTGGTCTATGCATTCTCCTCCGTGCCGGAGTCGATTCAGCAGGAGCTCGCCGACTGCATCATGACCGGCCTTGATACCGATACCGCTCAGCGGATGTCGGAGCAGGCCTCTGCCGGGCTGGACGACGTGCAGGGTCTGGAAAGCGCCCAGGCGATCTATCGCGACACCACCCAGCGGGTCAAGGATGTCCTCGCCGCGATAAACCAGGACTGACACCCTCCCCTGGAATCCCGGAGCCGAACCACTCGGCTCCGGCCGTCTGGTCGTGACCCTTCCAGCCTCGCCGGAGAGCGCTGATGCTTGATCTTCTCATTGAGGCCAGTGCGCTGGCCTTTCATCCCTATGTCTTGATGTACGTGATGCTCGGGGTGCTGCTCGGCATTACTCTGGGTGCCATCCCGGGCCTGTCGGGTGATATGGCCATCGCCCTGTTGCTGCCCTTCGTCTTCTTTCTCGAGCCGGCCATGGCGATGGGCCTGCTGGTGGGTATCTACAAGGGAGGGCTGTTCGGCGGTTCGATCGCGGCGATCTCCTTCGGCGTCCCCGGGACACCGGGTGCGGCGGCCACCAGCATCGACGGCTACCAGGCCAAGCTCAAGGGCAAGCCGAGCAAGGCGCTGCACACCGCGCTCTACTCCTCGGTGATCGGCGATACCACCAGCGACCTGGTGCTGATCTTCATTGCCGTACCGCTGGCGGCGGTGGCGCTGACCTTCGGGCCGATCGAGTTCTTTGCCCTGTACGCCTTCTCGCTGATCCTGATCGCCGCTCTGAGCCAGGGCATGGTGGCCAAGGGCCTGGCGGTGGCAGCCATCGGTATCCTGCTGGCCATGATCGGCCGAGACCCCATCACCGGGGCGACGCGGCTCACTTTCGGCATGCCGGAACTTTCCGGTGGCCTGAGCCTGATCCCGGTGCTCATCGGCATCTTTGCCATTTCCGAGGTGGTGGTTCAGGGCTCGAAGCTATGGCGGCGCAAGGTCGACAAGCTGATGGACGACGTCGCCGAGCAGGCGAGCCTGCTGCAGGGCTATGACATCAGCAAGGACAAGCTCACCTGGGCTGAATTCAAGTTTACCCTCAAGGCCACCTACATCGGTGCGGCGGTGGGTACCTTCATCGGCGCGCTACCGGGGGCGGGGCAGTCGCTGGCGGCCTTCATGAGCTATGGCCTGGCCCAGCGCTTTTCGCGTAAACCCGAGGACTTCGGCAAGGGGTCGCTCGAGGGGATCGCCAGTGCCGAGTCCGGCAACAGTGCTACGGCGGGCTCAACCTTCATTCCGCTGTTCGCCTTCGGTATTCCCGGCAGTGCCACGGCGGCACTGTTCGGCGCGGCCTTTATCCTGATGGGCATGACGCCGGGGCCAAGCTTGCTCACCGACAACACCGAGATCATCTACGCGCTGTTCCTGACGCTGATCTTCGCCAACCTGGTGAATCTGATGCTGGGCAAGGTCCTGCTGCCCTACTATTCGCGCATCGCCATGATCCAGCCGGGCTTCATGATCCCCGGGGTCTTCATCCTGGCCATCGTCGGCACCTACGCGGCCAACAACTCGGTGGTGGATGTGTGGGTGCTGCTCTTCGCCGGTGCGCTGGGCGTGACCCTGCGGCTGATGAGCTTTCCGCTGGCGCCGCTGGTGCTCGGTTTTATCATCGGGCCGGGGGCCGAGCGGGCGCTGCGTCAGTCGATGATCATGGGCGGCGGTGACTGGGCGGTGCTGATCAAGAGCCCCATTGCCATCGGCTTCTACGTTGCCGCCTTCGCACTGATCCTGCTGTTCACCTTCGCCTTGAGGGCCAAGAAATGAATCGCACCATCGTGAAAGAGTTGCTCTCGGCGGCGGTCATGCTTTCGCTCGGCATTGCCGGCCTGATCCACATCCAGTACGGGGCCTGGCGGCCGGCACCCCTTGTGCCGTCCTATATCATGCCGCAGACGGCCTATTACTTCCTGATCGGCTCGGGGCTCTGGGTGCTGGCCATGCTGGGATTCTTCACCCTGCGTAAACGAGAGTCGGCTCTCGAGCGGCCGGGTGCCAAGGACCAGGATCTGGTCGCCATCGGCCTCTCCTCGGGCCTTATGCTGGGTGGTGCCATCATCTACTTCTGGCTGGTGCTCAACCTGGGGTTAATCGTCTCCACTGTGGCGTTCAATGCCGTGCTGATCGCGGTGCTGGCCCCGAAAGTCAGCCTCAAGGGGTTGCTGATCGTGCCGCCACTGATGGGAGCCGCGGTATGGCTGCTGTTCATCAAGATGATCGGCATGACGCTACCGCCATCCTTGTTGTTCTAGAGCGGAGGGTTCAGCACCGCCCGGGAGCCCTGGCGCTGCCACCGGTCTGGCTGATCGCCTTGAGGTTGGGCAGGCGGGCCAGCAGATCGGCGGTGATCGGCGTGCGTTCGCAGATCAGTACCAGCGCTTCGGCGTCACGGAAGCGTTCCACCAGAGCGTCCAGGTCTGTCACCGTATCGTTATGGATAGTGACGTCGTGCCCCGCCAGCCTGGCGAAGGCATCGAGGGTACGCACGCAGTCCTGATAGTCATCGGGTATCACAACCTTCATTCGGGAGTCCTTGATGACTATGACAGGGCCAGCGATTGGCGCGCTCCCGAGCGGCTCAGTAACTGGTCGGCCAGATCGTGAAAGTCGTTGGCAACGTAGTCGAAGCTCGGGTCTACGGTCAGGTCGGGGGTGGCGTGGGGCCCGAACTCCAGCGGCCGCATCACGAAGGCGGTGCGCAGCCCCTCGCTGTGTGCAGCCTTGAGGTCGTCCTGGTGGGCGGCCACCATCATGATCTGCTGGGGGCTGAGGTCCAGCAGTCGGGCTGCCATGCGGTAAACCTCGGGGTCACGCTTGTAGTGTCGGGCCAGCTCGGCCGAGAGGACGCAGTCCCACGGCAGGCCGGCCTGCTTGGCCATATTGACCAGCAGCGACATGTTGCCGTTGGAGAGCGGGGTCAGGATGAATCGCTCGCGCAGGCGGTGCATGCCGCCCACGGCATCCGGCCAGGGCTTGAGCCGGTGCCAGGCGCGATTGAAATTGGCCTTGTCGGCTTCCGACAACCCGGTGATACCGAAATCGTCGAGCAGACGATCGAGCGTCATGCGGTGCAGCTGGTCCAGGGAGGTCCATGAGAGACGCCCCTGGCGAACCCGGTTCATCGAAGGGGCATAGCCGGCGCGCCAGGCATCGGCAAAGGCGGCCCAGTCGACATCCAGGCCACGGGCTCGTCCCAGGGACTCCCCTTCACGGATCACGCTGTTGCGCCAGTCGACCACGGTGCCGAAGACATCGAAGGCCAGGCAGCGGATATCGGCGAGTTGTGGTGGGGTCAGGCTCATGCCATCACTTCCTTGTCAGACGCTAGTCCACACTGTAATTGTATGCAATTCGGCTCGATTTCCGCCAAATGTAGGCCTACAGTGCCTCTCATGCAAATAGTTGTGCACGATTTGCATTGCGACCTTGGTCGACACCCGGCAGGAAGCCGGATCGGCAAGGCGCCCCGGGCCGGACTCTCACTGCAAGGAGCCAATCAATGACTGCTGCCGACCGCGTTTATCAGATCATCCGGAAACGGATCCTCGACGGGCAATACCCTGCTGGTTGTTATGTGCGTGAAACCGCCATCGGCCAGGAGCTGGAGCTCAGCCGAACGCCGATTCGTGAAGCCCTGAGGCGGCTGGTGTCGGATGGCTGGGTGGAGGCCATTCCCCATCACGGTGCCCAGGTGGTTTCCTGGACCCAGCGCGACGTGGAAGAGGTGTTCGAGCTGAGGGTCCTGCTCGAACCCCAGGTGGCGCGGCGCGCGGCCTCGCGCATCGAACCTGGCGAGCTGGACGAGCTCGAGTCGCTGGCCGGGCGGATGGAAGCGCTGTGTCGAGACGAGGGTGAGGGTGCCATCGAAGAGATCGCCATCCTCAACGATGACTACCATGCCCGGCTCATGGCGGCGGCGGGCAGCCCGCGTCTCCAGCGCCTGCTGGAAACCATCGTCCAGGTGCCGGTCTCGCGTCGCAGCTATCACCACTATACCCGTGAGGAGCTGTCCGGCAGCATGCACCATCACCGTGAGCTGCTGCGTGCCCTGGCCGCCGGCGACGGCGAGTGGGCGGCATCGGTAATGCGGGCCCACCTGCTGGCGGCACGGGCAGCCCAGATGCGCTTCGCAGCCTGCGTGGAGGAGCCGAAGATTGCCAGGGGTGTCGCTGCTTCGACCTGCGGTCCAGCCTAGACCTTGCTTTGCCCTGTGGCATCCAGTGCCGCCTGACCGCAGGGAATGTTGCCCGGGGAGCCTTGTCACACCAGGGTGAACCCATCTTCACGTGCCCAGTTGCCATTCGGAGCCGCCATGTTTCCCCCGTTCACCCTTCGTTACTCCCGTCTGCCCGAGCGTTTCTTCGCGCCCTTCGATCCCGTACCCGTGTCGTCTCCCCGGCTGGTAGCCTTCAACCGGTCCCTGGCCCGGGAGCTGGGCTTCGACCTGGAAGCGTTCGATGGGGAAGAGGCCGCCGTGTGGTTTTCCGGCAACGTGGTGCCACCGGGGGCCGAGCCCTTGGCCCAGGCCTATGCCGGGCACCAGTTCGGCGGTTTCGTGCCCCGGCTGGGGGATGGCCGTGCCGTGCTGCTGGGCGAGGTGACTGACCGGGAAGGCCGGCTGCGCGATATCCAACTCAAGGGGGCTGGCTGTACGCCGTTCTCCCGAGGGGGAGATGGTCGCGCGCCGCTGGGGCCGGTGCTGAGGGAATACCTGGTCAGCGAGGCCATGCATGCCATGGGCATCCCGACTACCCGGGCCCTGGCGGCGGTGACCACCGGCGAGCGGGTGGTCCGTGGTATTCCCGAGCCGGGGGCCATTCTTACCCGTGTGGCCGCCAGCCATATCCGGGTCGGCACCTTCCAGTACTTTGCCGCCCGCGGCGATACCGATGCCGTGCGTGAACTGGCCGACCATGTGGTGTCGCGACACTATCCCGAGCTTGGCAAGCTGTCCGGCAATGAACGCTACCTGGCGCTGATCGAGGCGATACAGGTCCGTCAGGCAGCGCTGGTGGCGCGATGGATGGGAGTGGGTTTCATCCATGGCGTCATGAACACGGATAACACCACCGTGTCGGGGGAGACCATCGACTACGGTCCCTGCGCCTTCATGGAAACCTACGATCCCGGCACGGTGTTCAGCTCTATCGACGAGGGTGGGCGTTACGCCTATTCCAACCAGCCCTGGATCGCCCAGTGGAACCTGGCGCGGTTGGCCGAGACCCTGCTGCCGCTGATCGACAGCGACCAGGAGCGGGCGGTGGAGCGGGCCACCGAGCTGATACAGGCCTACCCGGCGCAGTACGAGGCCGAATGGCTGGCCGTGATGCGCGCCAAGCTGGGCCTGACCCTCGAGGACGGAGGCGACCAGCGGTTGGTCGAGTCGCTGCAGGACGCCATGCACCAGGGGCATGCCGACTTCACCCTGGCCTTCCGTCAGCTCTGTGAATGCGCCCACTCCTCGGCAGGCGACGCGGCGCTGCTCGACCTGTTCGAGCGCCCGGAGAGCATCGAAGCCTGGCTCGCACGTTGGCGCGAGCGTCTGTCCAGGGAGCCGGCGACCCCCAGCGAGCGTGCCCGGCAGATGCGGCTCGTCAATCCCCTCTATATCCCGCGCAACCACCGGGTCCAGCAGGCGTTGACCGCCGCCATGGATGAGGACGACTTCGCCCCCTTCGAGGCGCTGCTCGCAGTGGTCACCCGGCCGTTCGAGGAGCAGCCCGGCCGCGAGGCCTACACCCTGCCGGCATCGCCCCGCGAGCGGGTCTTCCGCACCTTCTGCGGGACCTGAGCGCTGCGAAGAGCTCAAAAAAAGGCGCCCGGGATCAACCCGGGCGCCTCTGTCCTATCGACGGTATGGCCAGGGAAAGCGCCTGGCTCACGTCCTGTTACTGCTGGAGCATCTCCAGATCGAAGCGGTCGGCGTTCATCACCTTGGTCCAGGCCTTGATGAAGTCCTTCATGAACTTCTCCTGGTTATCGTCCTGGGCGTACACCTCGGCGTAGGAGCGCAGGATGGAGTGGGAGCCGAACACCAGGTCGATGCGACTGGCGGTCCACTTGACCTGATCGGTCTTGCGGTCGCGAATCTCGTAGAGATTGTTGCCCACCGGCTTCCAGGTGTTGCCCATGTCGGTCAGGTTGACGAAGAAGTCGTTGGTCAATTGGCCTTCACGATTGCTGAACACGCCGTGCTTGTTGCCGCCGTGGTTGGTTCCCAACATCCGCATGCCGCCGATCAGCACGGTCATCTCGGGGGCGGTCAGGCCCATCAGCTGGGCGCGGTCGAGCAGCATCTCCTCCGGCTTGACGATGTAGTCCTTCTTCTGCCAATTGCGGAAGCCATCGGCCAGCGGTTCCAGGTATTCGAAGGAGGCGGCGTCGGTCATTTCGTCAGTGGTATCGCCACGGCCCTTCAGGAAAGGAACGTGGATGTCGTGGCCAGCCGCCTTGGCTGCTTTTTCGATCCCCACGCTACCGGCGAGTACGATCACATCGGCCACGCTGGCGCCGGTTTCGCTGGAGATCTGCTCGTAGACCTTGAGCACCTTGGCCAGCCGTTCGGGTTCATTACCCTCCCAGTCTTTCTGTGGCGCCAGGCGGATGCGGGCACCGTTGGCGCCACCGCGCATGTCGGAACCGCGGAAGGTGCGAGCGCTGTCCCAGGCGGTGGTGACCATCTCACCGATGGACAGGCCGCTTTCGGCAATTCTTTCCTTGACCACTTCTTCACAGTAGTCCGTATTGCCGGCCGGAACCGGGTCCTGCCAGATCAGGTCTTCGGAGGGGGCTTCCGGTCCGATGTAACGGCTCTTGGGCCCAAGATCGCGGTGGATCAGCTTGAACCAGGCGCGAGCGAAGCAGTCCTTGAAGTACTCGGGATCCGCCATGAATTTCTTGCAGATTTCCCGGTATTTCGGGTCCATCTTCATGGCCATGTCGGCATCGGTCATGATCGGGTTGTGGCGAATGGACGGGTCGCTGGCATCGACCGGCTTGTCCTCTTCCTTCATGTTCACCGGTTCCCACTGGTTGGCGCCGGCGGGGCTCTTCTTCAGTTCCCACTCGTGACCGAACAGCAGGTCAAAGTAGCCCATGTCGAACTTGGTCGGGTGGGTGGTCCAGGCCCCTTCGATACCTGAAGTCACCGCATTGGCTGCCTTGCCCTTCATGTTGGGGTTGTTCCAGCCGAACCCCTGCTCCTCGACGTCGGCCGCTTCGGGCTCCGGGCCGAGTGCTTCGGCATCGCCGTTGCCGTGACATTTGCCGACGGTGTGGCCGCCAGCAGTCAGGGCCGCGGTTTCCTCGTCGTCCATTGCCATGCGGGCGAAGGTTTCACGTACCTGCTCGCCGGTCTTGAGCGGATCCGGCTGGCCGTTGACGCCCTCCGGGTTCACGTAAATCAGGCCCATCTGCACCGCGGCCAACGGGTTCTCCATGGTGTCTGGCTTCTCGACATCGCCATAGCGCTCGTCGGAGGGGGCCAGCCACTCCTTCTCGGCGCCCCAGTAGATGTCCTTCTCGGGGTGCCAGATGTCCTCGCGACCGAAAGAGAAGCCAAAGGTCTTCAGGCCCATGGACTCGTAGGCCACGTTGCCGGCCAGGATGATCAGGTCGGCCCAGCTGACCTTGTTGCCGTACTTCTTCTTGATCGGCCACAGCAGGCGGCGCGACTTATCCAGGCTGGCGTTGTCCGGCCAGCTGTTGATGGGGGCGAAGCGCTGGTTGCCGGTGCCGCCGCCACCGCGTCCGTCGGCGATGCGGTAGGTGCCCGCAGCATGCCAGGCCATGCGGATCATCAGGCCGCCGTAGTGGCCCCAGTCGGCCGGCCACCACGCCTGGCTGTCGGTCATCAGGGCGTGCATGTCCTTCTTCAGCGCGTCGAAGTCGAGGTTCTTGAC
>SKVX01000220.1 GCA_007129225.1 Halomonas sp. | reverse complement strand
CTCCTACTCCTGCTCAAGCGACAGAATCCAGCCCACCAAAGTCCGAATATCCTCCATCGGCACACGACGGCTGGGGGTCATGCGCTCATCCCCCCAGTTACCACTGCCGCCCTCACGAACCGTTTCAACCAGGCGTTCGAAGGCTTCTTCATCATCACGATAACGTGCGGCAACGTCGAGCCAGGCGGGCCCACGCAGGCTGCGCTCCAAGTCGTGGCAATTGAAGCAGCCGCTGTCCCAGGACAGATCGATCATCGCCTCATCGTTGATGTCCCCGCCGGCCTGCACGACGCTTATCATCAGGCCACAAACCAGTATTGCCAGATACTGACGCATGGTTACTCACTCCGTTTTGTGGAACAGCGGCTATGCCATAGCAGCATGGCATCTGTCAGTCGAAACAGCACCAGCACGATCAAGATGACAGCAAAGAGGCTTGCCATCAGATAGTCGGCCCGGGTCAGCACCCAGAAGTGGACAATGCCCAGCGCCGCCGATAGATAGATCAAGCGGTGCAACCAGTGCCAGGCACGGTAGCCCATGGCCTTCTGCACGCGGCGAAAGGAGGTCAGCGCCAGGGGCACCAACAGCGCCAGCCCGGCGGCGCCATAGCGGATGTAGGGCAGCTCGATCATCTCCCGGCGAATCCAGGGCCAGTCCCAATACTGGTCCAGCCCCATCCAGGCCAGCATGTGGGCGACAAGCCAGAAGAATGCCCACAGGCCGATCTGGCGCCGCGCCGCCATGAAGCCGACCCAGCCGGTGAAGCGAAAGGCGGGACTGAAGGCGATGGTGATCAACAGCAGCGTCAGCCCCGTCTTGCCGGTAAAGTGCACCACCGCCTCGCCGGGTACCGCGCCCAGGTCGCCGAAGAACCACTGCCACGCCAGCCAGCTGGCCGGCGTGGCACAGCCAATCAGCACCAGCAGCCGAAACGCCGTGATTGCGGTACGTTGACTCACTCGTGATCCCGTCATCAGTAGTGCTGTTGCAGGTCCATGCCGGCGTAGAGGTGAGCCACCTCATCGGCGTAGCCGTTGAACATCAGGGTCTCGCGTCGACCACTCTCGCCGATACGCCGCTCCCGGGCCTGGGACCAGCGCGGGTGGTCCACCTCGGGATTGACGTTGGCGTAGAAGCCGTACTCCTCGGGATTCCGGTCATGCCATGACGTCGTCGGTCGCTCCTCGACCAGCGCGATGCGCACGATGGACTTGATGCTCTTGAAGCCGTACTTCCAGGGCACCACCAGGCGGATCGGCGCGCCATTCTGATTGGGCATCACCTCGCCATAGAGTCCCACGGCAAGCATTGTCAGCGGATGCATCGCCTCATCGAGCCGCAGCGCCTCCCGGTAGGGCCAGTCGATGATCGAGCGGCGCTGCCCGCGAAGGTTGTCGGGGTCGTGTATCGTCTCGAAGACGACATACTTCGCCCGCGACGTCGGACCATGACGCTTGAGCAGGTCGGCCAGGGGGAAACCGACCCAGGGAATGACCTTGGACCACGCCTCCACACAGCGATGGCGGTAGATACGCTCTTCCAGCGCCTGCCCCGCCAGCACGTCCTCGAGGGCAAAGGTCCCCGCCTTGTCCACCTCCCCCTCGATGGCCAGCGACCAGGGATCGGTGACCAGGCGATGCCCATAGATCTCCGGATCCCGCTTGCCGGTGCCGAATTCATAGAAGTTGTTGTAGGTGGTGATATCGCGCAATGAAGTCGGCGCCTCGCCATTGGCTAGATCCGAACTCGCCAACGCCTCCTCCAGCCGCTCCCCCAGCTTCGATTGCCAGGCCTTGGCGTCGGCCGACCAGAGCAGTCCCGGCGCCGCGGCTACCGCGCCCAGCGCGGCTCCCTGGCGCAGGAAGCGGCGACGCGAATCCAGCAGCGCCTTCGGCGTCACCTGGGACTCGGGAATTCTCGGGTAGCGATAGCGAATCATGACCTCTCCTGTCGACAGTCACGAAAAGATGAATACCTAGCGATGCCAACTTGTACAGCAGCTTTCCACCAGTATCACCTATAGCAAAGCAAAACTTGACCTGCCTCAATAAGCACCCTTTTCCGAGTATTTTACTGGGTTGATATGCATCAAGGCCAAGGAATAAGCTCATTCCAGGATATGGGGGAATGACCTGTATCGCGTGACTACCAGGGAGATCATCATGGAACATCAAAAAACTGTACAACCGGCGAAGCTCATCGTTGCCGTGGCACTGGGCGGGGCTCTTGCCTTCGGTGGTTCGGCCCTGGCCGACGATGGCCTCGGCGACTATCGTGACCGCTTCGAGCCGCTGCCCTACTTCCCGCCGATTCCCGCCCACAACTCCCTGACCCCCGAGAAAGTGGAGCTGGGCAACATGCTGTTCTTCGAACCGCGCATCTCCTCCAGCGGTGTCATCAGCTGTGCAACCTGCCACAACCCGGCGCTCGGCTGGAGCGATCGCATTCCCCGGGCCACCGGTCACGATGGCCAGATCGGCGAGCGCAATACCCCGACGGTGCTGAACTCCGGCTTCCTTGAAGCACAGTTCTGGGACGGCCGCGAGCCCGACCTGGAAGGCCAGGCACTCGGCCCCATCGAAGCCGATATCGAGATGGCCATGGACCTCG
>SKVX01000206.1 GCA_007129225.1 Halomonas sp. | reverse complement strand
TGCGGGGCTCGTCTCACTCCGGTATCAGAACGGTATCGATCACATGGATCACGCCATTGCTCGCCTCGATATCGGCCTGGACGACGGTGGCATCGTTGATCATCACGCTGCCATCCATGGTGGTGATGGTGATGTCCTGGCCCTGCACGGTGGTGGCGCTGTCCAGTTCCATGGCCTCTGCGGCCATCACCTTTCCAGGCACCACGTGATAGGTGAGTATCGCCTGCAGCTGGGCCTGGTTCTCGGGCAGTAGCAACGTGTCTACGGTACCTTCGGGCAGTGCCGCGAAGGCCTCATCGGTCGGTGCGAAAACCGTGAAGGGTCCCTCACCCTTGAGTACCTCGACAAGCTCGGCCGCCTGAACCGCTGCGACCAGGGTTTCGAACTGCCCGGCGGCGATGGCAGTATCGACGATGTCGTCGTGGGCATGATCATGACTACCGGCATGGACTGAGGTCGCGAGTGCAAGGCCGAGAAAGCTGGCGCCGATCCACTTGGGTGCTGTGACGGTAAAGGCATTCATTAGTGATGCTCCTTGGTGTCTTGCTGCCCCGAAGGGCGGTGAAGGTGACCGGCAGGCGTGGGGGCAATGCCCGAACCCTTGTACACGGTAGTATATTTGTACATTTATTGGATAGCTAGTTCAGTACTTGTACAAAATTTTTTGCTCCCCCCCGCCGACGCCACGGTCCTGTCAGTGCCGCCGCTGCCACCACAGCGAGCTAATGAGAGTCGAGCAGAAAGAGAGCAGAGGAGAGAAAGAAAAGAGAGGAGGTCAAGATATGTACAAATTAGCGTTCTACGTCCCCGTCGAGGACGCCGAAGCCGTCAAGGAGGCCGTTTTCGTGACCGGCGCGGGTCGAATAGGCGACTACGAGGCGTGCTGCTTCCAGACGTCGGGTACCGGACAGTTCCGCCCGCTGGATGGTGCCAATCCGCATATCGGCCAGGTGGGCGAGTTGGAGCGGGTGGAGGAACTCAAGGTGGAACTGGTCTGCGAGGATGGCCTCATCGAGGAGGCGGTGGCAGCACTGAGAGCCGCCCACCCCTATGAGGAACCCGCTTTCGATGTCTGGAAGCTCGAGGATTTCTGAGCACCACCAGAGCGAGGCATCAGGCCGAGCCAAAGTAGCGCTCGCGATCCTCGGCGGTAATATCGCTGATATGCAGCGGAAAGTCGTTGCCGCCACGGTCGGCATAGAAATGGCGAAGCGTACGCTCGATGGTGGGGAAGGCCAGCTCGTCCCAGGGAATCTCGTGCTCCTCGAAAAGCGCCACTTCCAGGCTCTCGGGCCCGGCGGCAAATCCGCCCGCCAGATCGGCACGAAAGATCATGTAGACCTGATTGATATGGGGTAGGTTGATCAGGGTATACAGGCCGTGAATGCTGACGTCGGCGCAGGCCTCCTCGAGGGTCTCCCGGACGGCGGCCTCGACGGTGGTCTCGGCGTTCTCCATGAAGCCGGCGGGCAGGGTCCAGAAGCCCTTGCGCGGGGAGATGGCACGTCGGCAGAGCAGTACCTGGGAACCGCTCACCGGCAGTGTGCCGGCAACGATACGCGGGTTCTGGTAATGGATGGCCCCGCAGGCGTCGCACAGGTATCTTGGCCTGTCGTCCCCTTCCGGGATCGCAAAACGCACGGTATGGCCACAATGGCTGCAGAAGTTCATGGGGCTCCCTGGCAGGCTGACGAGCGGTGCGATACCGCCCGGCTTCGAGCTTGACGATGGCCATGGCGGCCGGTAGAACGAATCAAACCCGATGGAAACCCCATGTTAGAGAAACTTCGCAAACGCCTGCAAGCACATACCCCTTGTCGCATGCGACTCGACATGCCCCAGGCCGCTGTGTTGCTCCCTATCGTCGACCGCCCCGAGCCGACGCTGCTCTTCACCCGCCGTGCCAGCCATCTGAAAACCCACAGCGGCCAGGTCGCTTTCCCCGGTGGCAAGCGTGAGTCGGCCGATCCCGACCTGCTGTTTACCGCACTGCGGGAATCCAGGGAGGAGATTGCCCTGCCGCCGGAGCGGGTCGAACTGCTGGGGCGGCTCTCCGACGTAATATCCCTGCATGGCATCCTGGTCACGCCCTATGTCGGGCTGATTCCTCCCGACCTGCCCCTCGTGCCGGATCCCAGCGAGCTCGACACCATCTTCGAAGTAGAGTTGTCGCTGTTCCTGGAGGACAGGCGACACCATACCGATGTGATTCCCGTCGATGGGCGCCTGCATTTCGTTCCCAGCTATCATGTCGCCGGCCAGGTGATCTGGGGGCTCTCGTCGATGATGCTGGTGGAACTGCTGGCCGAGGGATTCGGGCGACCAGTCAGCCTGCTGAAGGAGCCACCCTCCGGCCGCCTGTGCTACTTTCCCGAACGCCTGCTGCGCACGCTGCACAGCGAGACGCACACGCCCTGACCCTTGCACTCTCACGGAGAAGAGACACCCCGATGCCCCCAGCCCTCCGCCCGGCCCTCGATGTCAGCGCCCTTCCCCGGCTGGTCGACGCCCTGGTCGACCAGGGCTGGTATATCGGTGAGGCCATTCTCGACGCCGAACTGTGTCACGACCTGTACCGGGAGCTGCTGGCCCTGGCCGAGAACGAAGCCCTCGAGTCCGCCGGCATCGGCCGTGGCCAGCAGCACGCGCTGCGACGCGATATCCGGGGTGATGCCATCCACTGGCTCGACCACGGCAGCCTGGCCCAGCGTTGCTACCTCGAGGCCATGGCCAACCTGCAGCGTGAACTCAACCAGGCGCTGTTCCTGGGGCTCTTCGAATACGAAGCGCATTTCGCCCACTACCCACCGGGTGCCTTCTACAGGCGACACCTGGACAGCTTCCAGGGCCGGGCCAATCGGGTGGTCTCCACGGTGGGCTACCTCAACCCCGACTGGCCCGCCGACGGCGGCGGCGAAATGGTGATCTTCGCCGCTGACGACACGGATCGGGAAGTGGCCCGCGTGCCGCCCGCCGCCGGCAATTTCGCCTGTTTTCTCTCCGAGCGCGTTCCCCACGAGGTACTGCCGACCCGCCTGCCCCGCGCCAGCATTGCCGGCTGGTTTCGGCGCAACGCCTCGCTGGGTGGACTGGTGGACCCGGCTCGCTGATGGCTGGCGACGACGATACCCGCCTGCAGCGACGGCTAGCCGCCCTGGAGGCCCGCTGCGCCGAGCTGGAGGCGCGTAACACCACCCTCGAGAAGGAGAAACGCCACTATCAATGGCTGGCGGAAAGCACCACCGACCTGATCTCTCGCCACGCCCGGGACGGCACCTTCCTTTACGCCTCACAGGCGTCGCGGGAGCTGCTCGGCTTCGAACCCGAGGAGCTGATCGGCGCTTCCGCCTACGATCACTTCCACCCCGCCGACCTGGCCGACCTGCTCAACAAGTCGCCCCGGGTCTACTACCACGATGGCTTCTACCAGCAGACCTATCGCTTCCGGGCCAAGGATGGCCGCTACGTCTGGTTCGAGACCACCAGTCGCACCCGCCGCGACCCGGCGACCGGCGAATTGCTCGATATCCTCTGCGTCTCCCGGGACGTGGGCCGGCGCATCCGCGCCGAGGCCAACCGGGAGCGCCTGGCCCGCGTAGTGGAGTCGACCACCGACTATGTGCTCTTCGCCGACGGCAACGAGCGACTCATCTATTCCAACGAGGCCGCGCGTCGGTTGCTGAGCCTGCCCAGGGAAGGCCTCGACGCGCGGCTCGACCAGGCCTATACGCCGGCCTCGCTCGTCATTCTGCGCGATATCGTGCTGCCGGCCGTGGCACGCTACGGCTCCTGGAGCGGTGAGCTGGAAATGCCGAGCCCCAAGGGGCCGGTGCCGGTACTCAGCGTGGTACTGGCCCACCACGGACCCGGCGCCGAGCCCGACCATCTCTCGCTGCTCAATCGCGATATCGGCCTGCGCAAGGCCGCCGAGGATCAGGCGAGGCGCCATCAGGAGCAGATCGCCCATGCCAACCGGCTGGCCACCACCGGCGAGCTGGCCTCCAATATCGCCCATGAGCTCAACCAGCCGCTGGCGGCCATCGCCAACTACGCCAGCGGCGCGCTGATGCAGCTGCAGGCCGAACCAGGCCGCCCCGCCAGCGACCTGGCGCATCCCCTCGCGCGTATCAACGAGCAGGTCCAGCGCCTGGACGAGCGGCTGCGTCATATCCGCACCTTCGTGCGCAAGGGCCAGACACGGCCTCGGCCGCTGGTGCTGGCCGGTATCGTCGATGCCGCCTGTCGCCTCTGCGACTGGCAGTATCAGCAGGCCGGCGTCGCCATCGAGCCTGACCTGGCCGACGCCCTGCCCCGGGTTATGGCCGATCCGGTGGCGCTGGAACAGGTCCTCGTCAACCTGCTGCTCAACGCGCTGGAGGCGAGCCGCGACAGCCATGGCGCCGACCGGGTCACAATCCGCGCCTGGCGCAGCGGCCCCCGGGAAGTCACCTTCACCGTCAGCGACAAGGGGCCCGGCATCAGTGAAGCCCAGGCGACACATCTCTTCGAGCCCTTTCACTCCACCCGCTCCGACGGCCTGGGGATGGGTCTGGCCATCAGTCATTCGCTGATGGAAGCCATGGGCGGCAACCTGGTGCTGACCAGCGGTTCCGACGGCGCCACTTTTGCGGGTACACTGCAGGCCGAATCCGGCTCGCTGACGACCCGGCCGGCCTCCGCCTGAACGCTCGCCCAGGAGAGACGTGTGACCACCCCTTCGGCCCCTTCAGACCACGCTGTGCCCCGCATCGCCGTGGTCGACGATGACGAGGCCCTGCGCGACTCGCTGGCCTGGCTGTTGGACTCCGTGGGCCTGGCTACCCACGCCTTTGCCGACGGCGATGCCTTCCTGGCCGCCGAACCCGACAGCTACTCGGCCATACTGCTCGATGTGCGCATGCCCGGCCTCAGCGGCCTGCAGGTCCAGCAGCGCCTGAACGAGCGCGGCGACATCGCGCCGATCATCTTCATGACCGGACACGGTGACGTGCCCATGGCGGTGACGGCCCTCAAGGCGGGGGCCCTGGACTTCATCGAGAAGCCATTCAACCATCAGCAGTTGATCGATGCCGTGCAGCAGGCCATGGCCGAGCACCAGCGCCTGCGCCAGACCAGGGCCAGGCTCGAGACCGTCCAGGCCCGCTACGCCTCCCTCCGCCCCAAGGAGCGGCAGATACTGGTACACGTCGCCGAGGGCATGACCAGCCGCGAGATCGCCGAACACCTCGACATCAGTGCCAAGACAGTGGAGGTCTACCGGCTGCGGGCCATGAAGGCGCTGGGGGCGCACAACCTGGCGGAGCTGGTGAGGCTCTGCGTGGCACTGGGCCTGGTGGAGGCGCTGCCGACGGAACCACGGCAGCAGTAGACAGGTCGCCTCAGGCGCGCGACGTGACGCCGGCAGCACAGGCCAGGCCGCGCCGACGATCGTCTCGATATGCGTGCGGTACCGTACAGACGGGGTGCGTGACGGACGCCAACCTACAACTCATGGAACCCCTAACGACTATCGACATCACCGCCGAGCCACGGGCTTTAAAGCGCACCCTGGGTGACTACCGCACGCCGCGCCTGGCGCGCAGCGTGCTGGAATTGATGGCTACGGCGATCCCCTTCGCCGCCTTCTGGATACTGATGTGGGCCACCCTCAGTGCCGGCTACTGGCTCGGCCTGTTGTTCGCCGTGCCTGCCGCGGGCTTTCTCGTGCGCCTGTTCATGATCCAGCACGACTGCAGCCACGGGTCATTTTTCCCGTCTCGCGCTGCCAATGACTGGGTCGGCAGAGCCATCGGCGTCTTGACCCTGACGCCCTACGATCTGTGGCGGCACAGCCACGCCCTCCATCATGCCAGCTCCGGCAATCTCGATCGCCCGCGTATCGGTGGCATCGATACCCTGACCGTACGCGAGTTTCAGGGCTTGCCGCTAAGGCAGAGGCTCCGCTATCGCTTGTACCGGCACCCGCTGGTGCTGTTCGGTCTCGGCCCGACGTACCTGTTCCTTCTGGACCATCGGCTGCCGGTGGGATTCATGCGTGCGGGCTGGATGCCCTGGCTGAGCACCATGAGCACCAACGCGGCGATCGCGCTGCTAGTCACCGCCATGATCTGGCTGGTCGGCGTGATCCCCTTTCTGCTCGTGCAACTGCCCATTACGCTTCTCGCCTCCTCGATCGGTGTCTGGCTGTTCTATGTCCAGCACCAGTTCGAGGAGACCCTGTGGGAACACGAAGACGACTGGACGTTCCACGAGACGGCACTGCACGGCAGCTCCCACTATGACCTGCCGGGTCCCCTGCGCTGGCTCACCGCCAATATCGGGATCCACCATGTCCATCATCTCTGCAGCCGCATCCCCTCCTACCGGCTGCCCGAAGTGCTGCGCGACCATCCCCAACTCCGCCATATCGGCCGCCTCACCCTGTCGCAAAGCCTCGCATCGGTGCCACTCGTGCTGTGGGACGAGGAGAAGCGTCGACTGGTCTCCTTTGCCGAGGAGCGCACGGCGACCACCAGCCGGGCTCGCTGACTGACGGGAAAATGGCACTGCCTCGGATGAGAGTTCCGGCTGCTCTGCTTCAAGAGGTCCTGCTCCTTGTTTGCAGTACGAGTTTCTTGCAGTACTAGGGGGCGGCATGACCGGCAAGAGTTTGACTGACATCATGAGAGTGGCGACTCCTGCCCCAGGCCGGCGGCAACATGGCATGATGAACCGGTCCGTCAGCCTGACGCTTGTCTAACCTCACTCTGGAGCGCCCACCGATGACCGGTTCTCGCACCGCCCCCGATCCAGCGGCTCGCTCGTCCCGTCTTATCGCGCTGGCACTGGGTATCCCTATCCTGCTGGTGCTCGCCGTTTTGTTCGCCATGCCCTTCATGGCGGGCAATGAAACCACCCTTCAGGTCGATGGCCATGTGCCGGCAGAGCCCGGTACCGAACAGGGCGGAGTACATTTTTCCGGCACCGTGCACCAGTGGGCCGTTTCGGGCAGCCTGGCAATCGATGCCGACAGGGAGGCGCGACTCTCCTTCCGGCTGCGGGGCCCGGATGGCAGCCCTCCCAGGCAAGCCATGCAGGTTCCCATCGTATTCACCATGCCCGGTCATGACATGGAGATGACGGTGACCGCTCGGCAAACCGGACCAGACAGCTTTGCGGTCAGGTCAACCCTGCCCATGCCCGGCGCCTGGCAGATGCGCATGACCTTTTCCGATGTGGACGGCGTGCTGTCGTTCGATACCCGGGGATAAGCCGGAGCGAGGCCATGCGCCTCGCCTTGCCCTCGGATTGCTATTCGCCTTCACTCCCGGCGCATCATCAACCAACCCCTCGGTGGTCAGCGTCATGACCGTTGACCGATTCCTGACTGAGATCAGGAATCGGTCGATCAGGCCCTGCCAAGGCTACCTGGCGATTGCCTGGTCACGGCATTGCGGCGATGATCGGAAGTGTTCAATTGCCTGACGTTTTCGAGGTTCCGCTCCGCATGCGTCGATTCATGGTCCGACTCGCCTATCTCTGCCTCGTTCTCGCCCTCTCGGCGGGAGGCGTTGCCGCGGCCGGACTCGATGCCATCTTCGATGCCACGCATCATGCGAGCCAGGAGAGTAGCCATGAGGACTGCCCACAGGACACCCACTCGGACATGGCGGACTGCGCCACGGACTGCATCGGCAACAGCCACTGCATGACGGGCACCGCCGGCCATGCCGTTATTCCCGCCTGTGCCATGACGCAGCAGCCGCTGTTTATGCCGGGGCACTCTCCCCCATCGCCCGCTTATCTGCTCAAACGCCCCCCTAGATTCGCCTGAATACCGTTACCGAAACGACGCGATCCGCGCGTCGTGTTCCGCTTGACCGTATTCAGGAGCAACCCATGACTACCCCTAATCGATACCACTCCGCCACTCAGGTGGCCACTCAGGTTCCCGGCCGACTGCTTCGTTTCGCCATCATGCTTGCTGGCGGCCTGACACTCGCCCTAGCCCTGGCCAGTCCCGGCCATGCCGATGAGAGCCACGCGCACAGCTCGTCCGAAACCCACGCGCATGCCGCAAACGGCGACGATGGCCACGCCCATGGCAGCGACGACCATGCCACACACGGTGACGATGGCCACGCCCATGGCAGCGACGACCATGCCACACACGGCGACGATGACCATGCCCATGGCAGCGACGACCATGCCACACACGGCAACGATGACCATGCCGCTCACAGCGACGATGACCTCGCCCATGGCGGTGATGACCATGCTGCTCACGGCGACGATGGCCACGGTGCAGATGATCATGCCCATGGGGATGGAGGTCATGGCTGGAAGGCACCGCAGGAGTGGGCTGAGCGCGAAAGCCCGCTGGAGCCCGATGCCGAGACCCTGGCCCAGGGGATGCAGGTCTATCAGCGCTATTGCTCGGCCTGTCATGGACCGAGCGGGGAAGGAAATGGCCTGGCACCCGCCGCCGCCTATTACGACCCTAGCCCGACCAACCTGGCCCTGCATGGCGCCGCTCATGCGGCCGGTGAATACGCCTGGCAGATAAAGGAAGGCAACAGCAACAGCGCCATGCCCCGCTTCAAGGGCAAGCTGGACGAAGACGACATCTGGTCCGTGGTGCTCTATATCCGCCATACCCTGGCGGATGGCCAGTCCGGCGACCACCAGCACTAGAAGCCTGCCGGATTTGACCGATCGTCCGACAGGCTCCTAGCCAATGCGTAATATAAAACGGGCGCCTTGGGCGCCCGTACTCTTACTGGTCATGCCTTACACGCCCTGGCATCTATAGGGTAGCGAGCTCGTCATACAGCCCTGCCGCTTCAGGTTCCGATTCAGGCGCCGGTTCAGGCTCCGGCGCCTGCTCCAGTGCGACGACCGCGCCATTGGGGTTCTCCAGCAGGTGGCGCAGCTTCTCGTAGTTCAACGGCACAGAGACCTCGTCGCTGTTGCGCTCCAGCAACGACAGGGTCTCCATCAGTGCCGCCATACCGTACTCCTGGTCCTCGAGAGTCTCGAAGACCTGCACATAGGGCATATCGCCATCCCAGCCGGCCTTGATCGGCTGGTTGATGATATTGACCTGCATACCCACGGGTACACGGTTGAAGATAGACTCGATATCTTCGGGGAACATGCGGATACAGCCACGGCTGGCACGCATGCCGATTCCATCCGGATCATTGGTCCCATGGATGAGGTAGCCTGGGATGTCCAGCAGGATGGCGTGACGGCCCAGGGGGTTGTCCGGACCCGGCGGCACCACGGCGGGAGCCGGGTCGCCCCTTTCGGCCGCCTCTTCACGCATGGAGCGTGGCGGATACCAGGCCGGGTCCTTCAGCCGCATGGTGGTCTTGGTCTTGCCCAGCGGGGTGTCATACCCTTCGCGCCCAATGCCTATCGGGTAGGTCTCGACCCGAGGGGTCTCACCCTCGGAGACCGGAGGATAGTAGTAGAGCCGAAGCTCGGCAATGTTGATCACGATGCCTTCCCGGGCCACGGCGGGCAGGATGTGCCGCCCGGGAATGACCACTTCAGTGCCTTCGCCGGGTAGCCATACACTCACCTCGGGGTTGGCCAGGCGGATCTCCTCGTAACCCACGTTGTGGTCACGAGCGATATCGAGCAGCGTCTCCTCGTCCCGAGCCTCGACGGTATAGTTCTCGCCGATGACGTCGCCTGCCTCCGGCAACGGATAGTGCCCCCTGGGCCATTCGGAAGCCGCTTCCTCGTCGGGCTCGTCGGACTCGTCGGCCAGCGCAGCGGCCGACATCAGCATGGCACCAGTGAACACCAGGCTCAGTAGAGTAGCCCATACCGCTGCACGGGGGCGAAATGGCGATGGCCATGCGCTATTGCTGCCATTGTGTCTCATTCTTCGTTGCCTCTTTCGCAACCTTCACCACAAGGGTGGAAGGTCATTGAAACGTTAGTCGTCATCATATCGACCTCCTTACACTTCTACAGCGATATACCTGACACACATCATCGACCTGGCTTCGATTGTCTGGGAAAGATCTAGAGAACGGGAGCAAACAGGTAAGCCCCCCGGGCAGCCACGCGATGCCATAGCGGCTGATTCTCGATCTCCTCGAGCTCCATTCGACGGGAGCGAGCAAAATCCGCCTCGAACATCGCTTCGACATCGGCCGCAAACG
>SKVX01000400.1 GCA_007129225.1 Halomonas sp. | reverse complement strand
TCGCAGAAGGGGTTCATGGCCATCTTGACGTTGGTGAGGTCGACGTCGGAATGATCCGCCTTGACGCGAATCTTCACGTTGTAGTCGATGACGCGTTTGACCGCGACGAGTACTTTCATGGATGGCTCTCCCGGTGCAAGTCGCTGGCATGCCAGCTTGATGGTCCATAGGGTGAAGCGAAGATATTTCGCATGGCGGTATTAGATTTCATTATAGTCGTCAAACAATATAAAACTCGACCCGCCAGGTCAAGCGCGGCCCAACGTCACCAGGGAGCCAGCAGGAACCAGGCGGCCAGCAGCGGAATCGCGGCGACAAGAAAGCGCGCGTTCCAGCGGTAGCCAATGCGGGTCGACGCCACGCCGGTGAAACGCGACAGGATCAGCATCGAGGCCGTCATCGGCGAGGACATCAGCGCCAGCGCCCAGCCCACCATCAGCGAGGCGCCGACCAGCGCCGGGGTCAACCCCTCGATGGGCAGCGAGGGCAGCAGGCCGACGAGCAGGGTCACGGTTACGATGGGATTGACCCCGACCTGGGCCAGCCCCACCACTGCCAGCATCGCCAACACCGCATTGCCCGCTCCCAGCGGCTCGATGACGACCAGAAGCGGTCCCAGGCTACCCACCGGCACCAGTGCCACGCAGAGGTGGCCAAGATATCCCGCCGCCCCCAGCACCACCACTTCATTGCCGATGGGCGCCACAAGCCATGGCAGCTGTCGCCGCAGGCTGGCCAGCGCCGCCGGCACACCCAGCAGGCCGAGCCGACGCCGCTGCCAGGCAAGCCAACCAAGCGCACCAAGCGGCGCACCTACCAAGGCAGCGATGGGCAGCCGCACTTCGAGCGCCCAGGAGAGCAGGAACACCAGCGAGACGATACTCAGCAGCAGCAGGCAGAACGCTCCCAGGGGTGCCAGCGAAGGCGCCGGATGCCTGGCGCCACCGGCGGCTGGATGCGGGCCGGTCAGGTGATCGACGGCCCAGCCCACCAGGAAGATAAGCAGTGCCGCGCCGATCACGTAGGGCGCCAGGTCGATCCAGCGCAGTTCGTGCAGGTTCGAAAGTACGACCGCCACGCCGATCCCCATGGGGGAAATCAGCGGCGCCAATGAAAAGCCCCGCAGTAGCGCAAGCATCATCCGCCGCTGGCGCGTCTGTCGTACCCAGGCACGCCCCTGGGCCGCCGACAGGGTGTTGCTCTTCTCGATCATGCCGGCAAACAGGTTGAGCACGCCGATGTTGAGGATGATGCCGAACAGCGCTGAACCGGCGGAAAGAATGGGATAGCGGCGCCCGGGTGGCTGCAGCAGCATTGCCTCGCCGCAGCGGCGCACCAGCCGCGAACGGTAGGCAGGCAGGCGCAGGAGGCTGAGCGCGACAATGAAGGTGGCGAAGAAGGCAAAGCGCCCGGCCGCCTCGAACAGCAGCCGGCCAGGCGCCTCGGCACGCCATAGTGCCATCAGGGTCAAGATGCCGGCTGCGAGCAGCAACCCTCGCGCCATGGGCGAGAGGCTGCCACGCAGCATGGCCAGATAGACAGCCAGAGCCAAGACGCCGATAGCCTGAAAGGTCGTGCTGACGAAGATGAGGTGACACAGGGTGGCCAGCGTGACGACGACCAGCAGGCCGGCGCGCAGACGCGCCGATGTCACTCGGGTATGCCCTCCAAAGACTCGCTGCCGCTGCGGCGCCGGAAGGCCCCTTCGGCGATGGCCAGCAGCTCGCCGTTGGCGTCAGTGACCTCACCGCTGGACATGTAGACCTTGCGACCCCCGCCGCGCACCCTGCCGGTGGCTCGTAACCTGCCGGCACCGGCAGGGCCCACGAAGGTAGTTGTCAGCGATAGCGTCATGCCCCGGCGCACTCGCCCTGGCACGTCGCAGTAGAGCCCGGCAAGGCTCAAGGCGCTGTCCAGCATCGAGGTGAGCACCCCACCATGGACGATGCCGCTGCGATTGAGATGTCGTTCGTCGGCAACCAGTTCGACCACGGCGAGCCCGTCCGCCCACTCCACCACGCGTATGCCGAGCAGCTCGTGGTAACCCATCAACGCCGACTGGCCGGTTTCGCTCATGTCGCTCCCCCCCGGCCGGCCATGTCGCGTAAGCGACCCTTGAGTATCTTGCCGCTGGCGGTAGCCGGCAAGGCATCCAGCATGATCAGGCGGGTGGGCCGCTTGTAGGGCGCCAGCCGCGGGCCAATGAAATCGCGCAGCTCAGCCTCGCTGAGCATGGCACCGGGCTCGCACTGGACGAAGGCGATCACCTCCTCGTTGCCCTCGACCTCACGACCCACCACGGCCGACAGGGTCACGCCAGGGTGTTCGTTGATCACCGCCTCCACGTCAGGCGGGTAGATGTTGAAGCCGGAGCGAATGATCAGCTCCTTGCTGCGACCCACGATATAGAGCTGGTCGTCCTCGTCAAAGCGGGCAATGTCGCCGGTATTGAGCCAGCCATCCTCGGTGAGGCACGCACGCGTGGCAGTGGGCTGGCGAAAATAGCCCTTCATCACATTGGGGCCACGCACCCATAGCTCGCCTGCGCCTGCGTGATCGGGCTCATCCTCGCCGCCCTCGCCCAGCGGCTCCAGGCGATATTCCAGCAGCGGCAGCACCCG
>SKVX01000313.1 GCA_007129225.1 Halomonas sp. | reverse complement strand
GAACAGGCCTGCATGAGCTACCAAGTGCGCTTCGCCCCCGATTTCGACTTCGTTCAGGGCGGCAAGCTTCCCGGCATGTTCGGCGGTGAGGCGCCCTCCGGGGGCGAAACCGTAGATGGAGAAAACGGATTTTCCCTGCGCCTGATGTGGCGCGAGCACGGCCAGGGAGAACTCTATCCCTATGTAGTCGGGCACGAAGGTGCCTCGGTGGGCCGCGGCGCCTGGTATTTCCCGGTGGGCCAGTGGGTGACGATCGAGCAGGAGGTCGTGCTCAACGACCCGGGTCTCGACAATGGTATCGCCCGGATCTGGATCGACGGCCAACCGGTACTCGAGCAGCGAGATATCGTCTATCGCACCACGCCGTCCCTGACCATCGATGGGCTGATGTTCTCGACTTTCTTCGGAGGAACGGGCGAAGGTTGGCGAACACCTCGTGACCAGCACGTGGACTTCGCCGCCTTTCGCTTTCATGCCCCTGCGCCATGAGGGCAATGCATAAGATAAGCATACAGGGAGACACTCAGCATATGCACGATGCAAGGCTCACCTGGCGCCGGCCTCACTTGCTCCTTCGTCTGCTCCTGGCACTGCTGATCACTGGAGCGTGGGGCAGTGTCAATACGGCAAGTGCAGATACGCTTTCCCGTGAGGAACGCGAGCAATTGGATCTGTCCCAGTATCGAGTCAACGATACCGATGCAGGCTACTTCGATGTGTCGGCACGCATGGAGTTGCTTAGCAATACCGATAATGCCGTCTTGCTTCAGCAGGTCGATCAGTTGCTATCTCAAGCTCCGAGTTGCCGGCAACTATTGAGCTACAATCCCATCACAACACGGGGCAGGATCCCAGGCTACTATCCCAACCCGGAGGAATGGGAACTCACCACCGAGCCATTGTTTCTGTTCGAGGATAACGTCTCGATGCTGGCAGGTGCCTTTGTCGTCAGTGGTGAGAATTACTATTCTGAATGTCTGGTGAGCTTTCTGGCTCATTGGGCAGAAGCCAAGGCGCTGACCACGTTTCAATATGACCCCAATGATCCTCAGTCCTGGTTCGCCTCAGAATCGATGCTTTTCGCCGCCGCCATGGCCTATGCCACCGTGCGGCCATTCATCGTAGGGATGGAAGAGGAGCGTGAGGAGGTCGAATCCTGGCTGCAGGGGCTCGCTCTGCAGCACTCGGCCATCCCCGGACAGCCCGAAGAGAGCTGTTGCAATAACCATTTCTACCGCCGGGCCCTCTACGCCAGCATGATCGGCATCCTCACCGAAAACGACGAGCTCTTTCGTTTCGGTGTCAGTGCCATCTACTCGGCCTTGCACGACATGACCGAGGCCGGTGCGCTGCCTCACGAAGTGTCCCGTGGTCGCCGAGCCATTCACTACCAGAACTACGCCCTGCTTTATCTGGTGACCAACATGCAGGTCATCGCTCGACAGGGCTATGACATCTTCAGCCTGGAGGTTGAGGGCAGCACCATTCACGAAGCCATCGATTATTTTTTCGCCATCCTTGATGACCCAGCGGTCCTGGAAGACTACGCGCCGCTGGAACAATATACCGGGTTCACCAAGGACCCACAGTATTTCACCTGGCTCGAGGTCTACCAAACTCATTTCGAACACCCTCAGGCCGCCAGTTTCGTACAGCGAGTGCGCCCCCTCTACAACCGCAGTGCCGGGGGGTACATGACGCTCTATTTCATGCCCCCCGATGCGCAAGACCAACTATTCATGGACGAGAGGCGACGCCGGACCGAGGCCTTCCAGGGCCTGGACATGCCGTGACTACCGGCGTCGCACGACAGCTATCCAAGGTGGATAATCATGAAAGCACACACGACTCCTGCACGCAGAACCGCAACCGCAAAGCTGCAACTTACCGCCCCACTGGCCTTTGCCGCCTTGCTGGCCGGTTGCGCCATGACCCAGGAACCACCCGGTGAGGATCATGCCCGTGCCATTCCGGCCGAGTATGCGTCCTGGTTCGACGGCGGCGTAGAGGTCGATATGGGCCGCCGTGACTGGGACCGGATCAACCGTGCCCAGGACACCATTGATCAAGGCCGCTACGAGGAAGCCAGGCGTCAACTCCAGCCGCTGATGGAGATGGGCTTCCCGCCCGCCTACCATGAGATGGCCAAGATGTATGACCGTGGCCAGGGTGTAGAACGGGATGGGGCCAGGGCCGCCCACTACTACGGCAAGGCGATCGAGCGACCCTCGACTGTGCAGGGTCATGCCTCACTCAATCTTGCCACACTGTATCAGGAAGGAGATGGCGTCGAACGCAACGATGTCCTGGCCTATTACCTCCTCTGGCAGGCCAAGAACGCCAACCTGAATCGCGACGCAGAGGTCAGGCTCGCCAGATTGCTAGCCGAAGGGGGCGACGGGGTGCAGGCCGACCCCGAACTCGCCCGCGAATTCTATACCGAAGCTGCTGCGGCCGGTGAGGAAGGTGCGTTACGCGCCCTGTCCGAGGCCTATGCACCCGGCGGCTGGCTGGAGAAGGATCCGGCCCGCGCCATGGACTATGGCCAGCGCTACGCCGAGGTCCTCGAGGCGCGAGCCACGCAAGGCGATACGGGCGCAATGCTGCAGCTCGCATCACTCCACGCGCCGGACGGCCTGCTCGGCGATCAGCCTGATCAGCGGCTGCACTGGCTTCGCCAGGCCGCCGATGCCGGTGACGATGGTGCCCTGGCTCAGGCAGGCAGGGCCATGCTGGACAGCGGGGATGTCAACCGGGGTGTCGAGCTGCTCGAGGAAGCCGCTCGCCAGGGTGATATTGACGCCATGGTCCACCTCGGCAATGCCCTGCTCGAGCCCGAATCGGGCCGGCCGCAGCCGGTACGGGCCGAGCGCTGGCTGAACACGGCAATCGAAGCTGGATCCGTCGATGCCCGGGTCATTCTCGGCCGCGCTCTAGTGGAGGGCCATGGCGGCCTCAACGACCTTCCCCGCGGCATGGGACTTCTCGAAGAGGCCGCAGGACGGGACCACCCCTTGGCATTGGCCCAGCTCGGCTCCCTCTACCTGGATGACGAACGGATCGCCGGCCAGCCCTATATCGCCGTCGATTATCTCGAGCGTGGCCATGAGGCGGGCCACCCCTGGGCCACCCAGCAACTGGGCGCCGCCTATCTCGAGGGACGCGTCGTCGCCCCCGACGGCGCGCGGGGCGAGGACTTGCTTCGCAGCGCGGCCGACCGCGGCCAGAGCGGGGCGATGCGCATCCTGGGCGAAGCCTACCTTGCCGGCGATGCGCTCCCCTTCCACCCCAGTCGTGGCGAAGAACTGCTCCAGGCAGCAGCCCAGGACGGTGACACCACCGCCATGACCCAATTGGGCGAAGCTTACCTGGAAGGTCCGCTGGACGGGCAGGACCCCACCCGTGGTGTAGAGCTGCTGATGGAAGCGGCCAACCAGGGCGACGGCTATGCCATGGTTGTTCTGGGCAGGGCGTATCGCCATGGCAATGGGGTAGAGCAGGACCTGGACCAGGCGACCCTATGGCTGAGCCGAGCCCAGGAGACAGGCCATGAATCTGCCGACGACGCCCTCACCTACGTGCAACGGGATCGTGGTGCCCAGGGAGATATCAATGCACTGATCAGTGCGGCGGAGAACGGTCATCCCGGTGCCATGGCTGACCTGGGACGTGCCTACCTCAATGGCCAAGGCGTCGGCCAGGATCGTGAGCAGGCACGCTACTGGCTGGAACGTGCCCATGGAGAAGGCCATGCCGGTGCCGCCGCCAGCCTGGGCCGGATGTACATGGATGACGGCAATACATCGGCCGGTATCGACTACCTGGAGGCCGCCGTCGCCAGAGGGCACGGCGGTGCCCAGGGCGATCTGGGCGAGGCGTACCTGCTCGGCGATCACGTCGAGCAGGACGTAGAGAGAGGCCTTGAGTACCTGACCAATGCGGCCAATGCGGGCAACCCCCATGCCGCGCACCTGCTGGGCCAGGCCTACCTGAGCGGAGAGGGGGTCGAACAGGACGGCGAAGAAGCCCAGCTCTGGCTGGAGCAGGCGAGCGACGGCGGCAGCCTGGCTGCCCGCGCCAGCCTGGGGCGCGCCAATCTACGCGGCGAAGGTGCCATCGCCCAGGACATCGAACGTGGCTATCAGCTACTGGATCAGGCCGCCAAGCAGGGTGATCGCGGTGCCTTGGCCACGCTTGGTCGCGAATACCTTCGCGGTGACATCCTGGAACAGGACCGACAGAAAGGTGCCGACTACCTGTTTGAAGCCGCCAGCGCAGGCCACTCCAGTGCGCGCCTGGCACTTGCCGAGGCTTACCTCTCCTCTCGCGGCCTGCAGCATGCCAATCGTGAACAGGCGCTGCTATGGCTGGATGATGTCTTCGAGAGCGAGGGCCAACTCGCCGCCGAGACCCTGCGCCAGTTGCTGACCGACGATAGTGCGGCTGATGCGGCGGGCCAGGTGGATGTTAGCGCTGTAGATTGAGGCTCTATCGAGAACATCATCGGGCCGGCTTGATGCCGGTCCGATGACTTCTGTGACATGGTTACTCTCTATCACGGCTTCTCGGAGGTTTCGATGCCTGACTCACATGACAAGCCTTTCCGTGTCTTGTCGCAAAGTCTGGGTATGGCAGTATTGACCAGCGTGGCATTACCGGCCTTGGCGAAGTCGCCCGGCCTTGGTCGGGATACTGCCTCCACCTTGGCGGCCTGCTCCGAGCGCTATTCCCTGGTCGCCAACCCTCGCCCCCAGCAGCAGCAGGAAACTGCAAAGGAGTCGATCCGCGTGGAATTCGGATCCACACGGGATTGGGGGACGGAGGACAACGTCACGCTTCTCACTTTAAATGCCACCGATCTCGGCGAAACCGGCTTTCGAGTCCTCTACCCCGAGGGCAGCTCCTCGCCCAGCGATGCCGACCAGGATGGCGTCGAGCGCGGCGGCCTGGGTTTCTATACCCGGGAAACGGCGCTGGAGGACAGCGACCGCGCCTGTCTACACTATAAAGTGCGCTTCGAACCGGCATTCGACTTCGTCAAGGGAGGCAAGCTGCCCGGTCTCTACGGCGGCGATGCACCCAGCGGAGGTGACGAAGTCGATGGAGAGAACGGTTTCTCGATGCGGCTCATGTGGCGCGAAGAGGGTCAGGGCGAACTCTACCCTTACGTCATGGACCTGGAGGGCGAATCGATGGGCCGTGGTGCCTGGACCTTTCCCAGGGGCCGCTGGATCAGCGTCGAACAGGAGGTGATTCTCAATAGGCCCGGAGAAGACAATGGCATCGCCCGCGTATGGATCGATGGCATGCTGGTGCTCCAACAAGAGGGTCTCGTCTACCGAACATCGGAGAGTGTCTCCATAGACGGACTGATGTTTTCCACTTTCTTCGGAGGCACCGGCAAAGGATGGCGAACGCCTCGAGACCAGAGCGTCGATTTCGCCGCTTTCCGACTCTACGCACCCAAATCCTTACCATGAAGCTGGCCATCGCCAGCAGTAGCGATATCAATGCAGGAGGCAGATAACGCTATGTTCGAACCAACAAAAGAGTGTCGCGCACGTTTCACCATACTTCCTTGGCTGACAGGCTCGCTCGCCGGCCTGGCCTTGTCGATGAGTGGCATTTCCATGGTCCAGGCACTGACCCTCAAAGAGCGTCAACAGTTGGACCTCACCCCCTACACCGTCACGGACCCGAACGCCTCCTACTTCGATATCGAGGAGCGTATCGAACTGCTGCGGGAGACACAGAACAGCCTACTGCTGCAGCACAGGGAGGAGTTGGCGAACTATGCTCCCAGCTGTCGGCAGCGTCTGGAGATACCCACCATTACGAAGCGAATGCGGATACCCGGCTTCTACCCCACTCCCGAGGCCTGGGAGCTGGCCACTGAGCCTCTCTTCAAGTTCGAGGACACCGTATCCGAGCTGGCCGGCGCCTATGTCGCCAGCGGCAACCGCTATTATGCCGAGTGCCTGGTCCGCTTTCTCGACCAGTGGGCCCAGGATGATGCACTACTGGATTTCCACTATCACTGGTCTCAGCCCCAGGCCTGGTTTTCTCTGGAGTCGATGATCTTTGCCGCTGGCATGGCCTATTCTGTGGTACGCCCCACGATCGAAGGCCTCGACGAAGAGCGTGAGCGCGTCGAGGACTGGCTCAATCGTCTGGCAAGCGTGCATATGGAGATCGAGGGGGCCGAAAGCAGTTGTTGCAACAACCACTTCTACCGGCGTGCCCTCTATGCCGCCATGGTCGGCGTGCTGACGGAAGATGACGAGATGTTCCGCTTCGGCGTCAGCGCCATCTACTCGGCGCTTCACGACATGACCGAGCGTGGGGCCTTCCCGCTGGAAATGGAGCGTGGACGACGCGCCACCCACTATCAGAACTATGCTCTGCTCTATCTGATTCCGATCATGGAGATCGTCCATCGCCAAGGCTACGAAATTTATGAAATGGAAATCGATGGCGCCACCATACACGATGCAGTCGATTTCGGGATGGATATACTGGTGGATCCCAGCGAGCTCGGGGATCTGGCACCGGCTGAACAGTTCACCGACTTTCTCAAGGACGATCAGTATTTCGCCTGGATGGAAATCTATCGTGCGCGCTTCGGCGAATCGCGCTTCGACGATTTCCTGCGCTCCATGCGGCCTATCTACAATCGCAGTGCCGGTGGCTACCTGACCTTCTACTTCATGGATCCCGATGCCCAGGAACACACCGTGCACGATAAAGAAGAGCGTCATTCGAGGGCTTTCGAAGGGATATTGAACTGAGTTCCAAAATGCAACAAGCCGGCGCAGGCCGGCTTGTTGCTTCTATTTCCACTGCTCGTTCGACAGGACCGTTCCAGAGGCGATTCCTGGAAACTATCCCTCTTAGCTATCGAACGGATTACGCAGCACGATGGTCTCGTTGCGATCCGGACCGGTAGAGATGATGTCGATGGAAGTGCCCACCTTCTCCTCCAGGAAGCTGATATAGGAGCGTGCATTGGCCGGCAGCTCTTCCACCCGCTTGATGCCGAGGGTCGATTCGCTCCAGCCCGGCAGGTCCTCGTAGACCGGCTCGAGGGCTTCGTAGCCTTCGGAATCCACCGGCGTGTCGAGTACCTCGCCGTCCTTGCCCCGATAGCCGACGCAAACCCGGATGTTCTCGAGCCCGTCAAGCACATCCAGCTTGGTCAGGCAGATGCCGGAGACCGAGTTGATCTGCACGGCATGACGCAGGGCGACGGCATCGAACCAGCCGCAGCGACGCGGGCGACCGGTGGTAGCCCCGAACTCGTGCCCGCGCTCGGCCAGATGACGGCCATGCTCGTCGAAGAGTTCCGTGGGAAAGGGACCGGAGCCGACACGGGTGGTGTAGGCCTTGGTGATGCCCAACACGTAATCGAGATAGAGCGGCCCCACGCCGGAACCGGTCGCGGTGCCACCGGCAGTGGTATTGGAGCTGGTGACGAAAGGATAGGTACCGTGATCGATATCGAGCAGCGAGCCCTGCGCGCCTTCGAAAAGGATGTTCTCCCCGGCTCGGCGAAGCTCATGCACCAGTCCCACGGTGTCGCAGACCATGGGGCGCAGCTCCTCGACCATGATCATGGCTTCGTCGAGCACCTGCTGGAAGTCCACCGCCTGCTCGCCGTGATAGTTCACCAGCACGAAGTTGTGGTAGTCCAGGACCTCGCCCAGCTTGGAGGCAAAGCGCTCGCGATGGAGCATGTCTCCGAGGCGCAGGCCACGCCGGGCCACCTTGTCCTCGTAGGCGGGGCCGATGCCGCGACCGGTGGTACCGATCTTGGCCACGCCACGCGCCTTCTCCCGGGCCAGGTCGAGTCGCACATGGTATGGCAGGATCAGCGGGCAAGCGGGGGAAAGGCGCAGCCGTTCGCGTACCGGGACCCCTTTCGCCTCGAGCTCACGGATCTCCTTGATCAGCGCTTCCGGCGACAGCACTACCCCGTTGCCGATGACGCAGGTCTTGTCCTTGCGCAGGATACCGGATGGGATCAGGTGGAGAACGGTCTTCTCACCATCGATGACCAGGGTATGGCCAGCATTGTGCCCCCCCTGGAAACGCACCACTGCAGAAGCGGATTCGGTCAGCAGGTCGACGACCTTGCCCTTGCCCTCGTCTCCCCACTGCGTGCCCAGTACGACTACGTTCTTGCCCATTGTGATCTCGTCTCTCGTGTCGGCGCCCTCACCGGGGCGCGTCCATGATCCGGCCCGCGGGCCGCGTTCGGTGACCGGCCCGCTTTGCCGGCGTGGTCAAGCCTAAAGTGCCACTATCTGCCAGTGACCATCGCAGTAATCCAGCCGACGGCTGCAGCGATGTACCTCGGGAGCGGTAGCCTGGCCCGGCAAGGCCTGTACCACTCGCTCGCCTTGTTCACGCAGTGCTGCGATGGCTTCGGCAACGCCCTCTCCCCGGGCTGGCGCCCAGATGCCATCGCAGGCCGGCTCGCTCTGGACCAGGCTGGCCAGCAGCTTGAGATCCATGGAAAAGCCGGTCGCCGGTCGCGCACGGCCGAAGGCCCTTCCGGTGTCATCATAGCGCCCGCCCTTGGCCAGCGCCTGGCCATAGCCGGGCACGAAAGCCGCGAACATCATGCCGGTGTGGTAACGGTAGCCCCGCAGCTCGGCAAGGTCGAAATAGAGTTCGACGTCAGGATGGGCATCCAGCACCCCTTGGTACAGCGCGCGCAACTGAGCCAGCGCCTCCGTTACCGCAACCGGTGCGCCAGCAAAACGATCACGCGCCTCATCCAGCACCTCAGAGCCGCCGTGCAGCTCGCCCAGCGCCATGAACATGGCCGCCAATGCCGGATCCGACACGCTGGCTCCGACCTGCTCCGACAGCGCGCCGGGGGACTTCAGCTCGAGTGCTTCGAACAAAGCCCTTTCCTGATCACGATCGAGCTCGGCCGCTTCGACCAGGCTGCGGTAGATACCGATATGCCCCAGGGCCAGGTGCAGCTCCTCGGCCCCCGCCAACTTGAGGCTGGTCAACGCCAGCAGCAGAATCTCAAGATCGGCTTCCAGGCCCGCATGACCGAACAGCTCGACACCCACCTGCACCGGGCTGCGGCCACCCTGATGCTGGTCGGCCTTGGCACGCAGCACATTGGTGCAGTAACAGAGCCGGGCCGGCCCCTGGTGGCGCATCGAGTGGGCATCCATGCGTGCCACCTGGGGCGTCACGTCGGCACTGACCCCCATCATCCGGCCGGTCAACTGGTCGGTCAGCTTGAAGGTCTGCAGATCGAGGTCGGTGCCCGTACCGGTCAGCAGGGAGTCGAGAAACTCCACCGGTGGTGGCATTACCTGATCGTAACCCCAGCAGTGGTAGAGATCGAGCAGCGACCGGCGCAGCTCTTCCATGCGGCTCGCCTGAGGCGGCAGCACTTCGTCCATGCCGTCGGGCAGCAGCCAGCGGTCAGCAATGGTCATGTTGTCAATCCTGCAAGACGGTTGGGAGCGGGGCGAAAAGCGTTGCGTTACCAAAGAATGCCCACAAAAAAACCGGGCCACGCCCGGTTCAAGGATTCTATCACGTTTGACGGCGGGTTGAACCCCGCCAGGAGTCGTATGAGGCTCATGGCGGCGGCGAGGAGGAGCCTGCAGGCTGCACCTCGCCGCCCGAGCATCAGTCCCTCGGGTCAGGAAACGGCGACTTAAGATAGCGGAAGAAGTCGCTGGAGGGATCCAGCACCAGCATATCCTGATCGCCGTCGAAGCTATCCCGATAGGCGTTGAGACTGCGCCAGAAGGAGAAGAACTCCTGATCCTGGCCATACGCCTCGGAGAAGATACCCGCCGCTTCGGCATCGCCTTCACCACGAAGCGTTTCGGAACGCTCGGTGGCCTGCGCCAGAAGCACCTGGCGGCGGCGATCGGCGTTGGCGCGAATACGCTCGGCCTCTTCCTGACCCTGGGCGCGCCATTCGCGGGCCTCACGCTCACGTTCGGAACGCATGCGGTCATAGACCGCCGCCGATACGTCTTCCGGCAGGTCGATCCGCTTGACCCGAATGTCGAGTATCGACACACCGAGCTCGTCACGCATCAGCGCATCGAGATCCTCGGTGGGGCGGATCATCAGATCGTCGCGACGCTCGGCGATGATCTGCTGAAGATCCAGTCGGCCGAACTCG
>SKVX01000291.1 GCA_007129225.1 Halomonas sp. | reverse complement strand
AGATTCGCCTGACCGGCTTGAAGGATTTTACCGGCGCGGTGATGTCGCCCTTCACCGCCTTCCTGGTCATGCGTGGTCTCAAGACCCTCGAGATACGCATGGCGCATCAATCCGCCTCTGCTCTGGTAGTGGCGCGTTGGCTGGAGCAGCACCCGAGGATCAAGCGTGTCCACTACCCCGGGCTGGAGAGTTTTTCCCAGCACGAATTGGCCAGGCGGCAAATGAGCGACTTTGGCGGTGTCATGGCCTTCGAACTGGCTGGCGGGATTGAAGCCGGCCGGCAGTTCATGAATCGCCTCACGTTGATCTGCCGCGCCGTCTCCCTGGGCGATGCGGAAACGCTCATCCAGCATCCTGCCAGCATGACCCACTCCGTCCTCACACCGGAAGAACGCGCCGAGCATGGCATTTCCGACGACCTGGTTCGTCTCTCGGTCGGACTGGAAACCGTCGGGGACATCATTGGCGACCTGTCCCAGGCCCTCGAGAGCTTGAACGAGGATTGAAGGGAGAGCCTGATCCTGCTGAAACGGCTACGTTTCCTCAGTTGGCGCCATCGGCTTGCTGGTTGGTGCCATCTTCTTCAGCCGTTGATCGGCATGCTTTACCGTGGCCATCTTTTCCGGACGCTTCATTGCCTTCCAGTGTCGAATCTCCTCAAGCGTCCTGCCACAGCCAACGCATAGGTCGCCTCGGAGCCGGCATACCGAGACGCAGGGGCTCTCGATTTCCTTGCCCATTCAGTGCCTCACCGACGTTTCACGCAGCCGCCGTTGCCAGTCGCCGCCGTGGGCGCTCTGACACGCTTCTTCACTATCGAAGTTGATGTGGCGTGAGACGTCGCCGGTGTCGATACCTGCCTCAGCCAGGGCCTCGGCGGTGTAATTGTGCATGCGATGCTGGGCATCGCCCTTGAGCGCCCTGGCCAGGTTGGCGTGGGTATCGAACACCCAGGTCACTTCCAGGCTCTCGGGGAAGTGTCGGTAGTCGACGCGATGGGTCAGCCAGCAGAACCCGGGTAGGGTTGGCTTGGCCATTTCGCAAACCTGCGTCAACGAGGCGATCAATTGCCGCTCCACCTTGCCGCGTTCCCGCTTGGCGATCATGTCGTCTCCAGTGTGCTGGTATCTTTATGAAACAAGGGATTACCCAAGGCACCTCTTTCAATCCCGCAGGCTAGCCTAGACTTGCCAGCCGAGGGGGGCAAGACCAGTAGAAGGAGGAAATGGCTCAAGGCTGCATCCCCGATAAGGCACCATCACCTGTCCGTGCCATGGTGACCAGCCGTCAAGTTGGCCCGCTTAGGCGAAGCGGACCAGGAGCTCTCGGGTCGATACTGTTGCCGTCCCCATCGCCAAGGAGGCCACCATGCAACAACTGTCAGACATCAAGTCAGCGGCTCGCTCCGTATGGGCGCGGGGCGACTATGACGCGATGATGCGCGCTGAGAACCTTTACGAGGTCGGCGAACAGCTCGTGCGCCGACTCGGTGTCGGCGCAGGCCAGAGGGTCATCGACGTGGCCTGCGGCAGCGGAAACGCCGCTATTCCGGCGGCACAGGCGGGCGCCCGGGTCACTGGCGTCGATCTCGCCCCGGAGATGCTCGAGATGGCGCGCGCCCGCGCCCAGGACGCCGGGGTCATCGTCGAGTGGGTCGAAGGCGATGCCGAGGACCTGCCATTGCCCGACGCCGAAGCCGACGTCGTGCTGTCGACGTTCGGCTGCATGTTTGCTCCCCGCCACGAGGTCGCTGCCGACGAGCTCGCCAGGGTGCTCGCGCCTGGCGGTCGACTCGGGCTTTGCGCCTGGACGCCCGACGGTGTGTTTGGCGACTTCTTCCGCATCGTCGCCGGCTATCTGCCACCCGACCCGGAGTTCGTCGACCCACCCCTAGCCTGGGGTGACGAGGCACGGGTTAGCGAGCTCTTCGAGGGCACCGGTCTCACTCTGGGCTTCGAGCGCGCCACCTGGGAAATCATCCACGCCTCGGTCGATGTGGCCGTCGCTTGCTATACCGACAACCTGGGGCCCGTCAACCAAGCCCGCGAATTGGCCTTGTCCCAGGGCCGATGGCCTGGCCTGCAAGCCGAGCTGGCGGACCTGTTCGCGCGATACCGATCTGCAGATGGCAGGGTCGTCCTGCCGGCCGAGTACCTCGTCATCACCGGCCGGCGTCGGTGAGAAGAGACGGTGAGAAGAGCAGCGCCGTGGAAACGCCGCAGACCGCCATGGCGGGCGATCAAGAGCAGGATGAACCACCGCTACGATGATCGCCTTGCCATGGCGACTGCTAAACTGAGTACGATATTTTCCGCGAACCTGGCCGTCCCGCCTCAGGGAGCGGAACGGCTTTTGCTAGCTTTTGCCAAAGGGGTACTCAGGCCACGGGATTGCTCCATGACCGAGTCGACATTGACCAAGGAGGCGGTTGCCGAAGGGTATCGCGCACTCACTCGTGGCGGGTGGGTGCAGGCACGGTCGTGCTTCGACTCGGTGCTGGCGCAGAACAATGATCCTGCTGCACTCGAGGGGCTGAGTTGGATCTATTGGTGGCAGGAAGACCTGACGGCCTGCCTGGCAACTCGGGAACAGGCCTACCGCGAATATCACGCGGCAGACGATCTCCTCGGGGCCGCGCGGATGGCAATGTGGATCGGCGACGACCACCTATGGTACGGGGGCGCGTTCGCCGTCGCCGAGGGGTGGTTCGCCCGGGCCCGGCGTCTCCTCGACGGACTGGACGAGTCCCCGGAGCATGGCTGGCAGGCAGTGTTCGACGCCTACCTGGCGTTGGCCAGTCGCCAACCCGCTGTTGCGCGACGTCTGGTGAGTGAGGCCCAGAGGATTGGCCGGGCACATGGGGTAGTGGGGTTGCAGATGTTTGGTGTTGCCATGGAGGGGGTAGCGCTGCTGGAGCAGGGAGAAATCGCTGCGGGACTGCGCTGTCTTGACGAGGCGACGACGGCCGCCCTGGCCGGGGAGTACGAGGAGCTCGTGCCCGCCATCTGGTCGTGCTGTCTGCTACTCTCCGCCTGCGAGGAACTGCGTGATGACGAACGTGGCTGGCAGTGGAGCCAACAGATCAGCGCGTTCAGCAACCGCCTGGGCGTACCGTTCGTCGTCGGCAATTGCCGTTCACACTTCGGCTGCATTCTCACGCGCCGCGGCCGCTGGCGCGACGCAGAGCGGGAACTGGTTACCGCGGTCGAACGTCTCCCGCACGGCCCGCAGGCATGGTATGTCGATGCACTTGCCCGGCTTGGCGATCTGCGCCGTCGCCAGGGTCGTCAAACCGAGGCTCGACAGGCCTTCGAGGAGGCGGGTGAGCAATGGTTCGCGCAAGCCGGTTTGGCGGCGCTTCACCTCGAGGCGGGCGACGCCGCCGGCGCGGCGGCACTCGCCGAGCGCGCACTAGGTCAACTACCGGAAGCCAGCCCGAAGCGGGTGGATGCACTTGAGGTCGGTGTACGTGCCCGGCTTGCACTCCAGGTCCCAGACAAGGCGGCTGAGCTCGCCCGAGAGTTGCGTCATCTCGCAGCGACATTCGGCACCAGCTCCCTGCTGGCGACGGCACAGGTATGTGAGGCGAGACTCGCGACCGCCAACAAGGATGTCGAGCTTGCGGCACGACACTACGCCGACGCCATCGCCGGCTTCGACCGCGCAGGCACCCCTTATGAGGCCGCGCTGGCGCGCCTCGAGTTGGCACAGGCGCTGGCATCGACCGCCTGCTCGGAACTGGCTGTGATCGAGGCACGCCGGGCATGGTCGACACTGGAAGCACTGGACGCCTCCCGCGAGGCCGATCGAGCGACCGCCCTGCTCGCTGAGCTGGCCGGGAACGACACCACGCGGGAATCGTGCCCGCTTACCCGGCGGCAGGTGCAGATCCTGAAGCTGGCGGCAGACGGCCTCACCGAACGCCAGATTGCTGATCACCTGGTGCTGAGCGAGCACACGGTCCATCGCCACTTGGCCAACATCTACACCCGACTGGACTGCTCCTCGCGTGCAGCTGCGGTGGCAAAGGCAGGTCGCATTGGCCTCATCTAGCCCTCCCCTGATCGTGCCATAGGCGCTACTCCCGAAGTTGGCCCGCATGGGCGAAGCTGTCGACGGCTTTGTTGGCGGATACTGGAGTTGTTCCTGTTCAAGGAGCAAGAATCGGTTCATAAACCGGCGTTTGAGCCTGGAAACAGAAGGAGATTCGCCATGCAATCGAGAGAGAGTTCGGCATTCAAAGGGCATAGAACCTGGCTAGCCATCGGGGGCAGCGCCGTGCTTGCATTCTCATCCTGCGCGGTGGCCAAGGCGGAGGAGATCACTACGGCTGAATCCCTCACTGAGCTTCAGCAAGAGTACCTCGACCAGGACCATCGCTTTCATGACCATGAGGTCGTGCTCGAGTGGAACGAGATCGCGGTAAACACGGCAGATCAGGTGGATGAGTTCCTCTCGCTGCGAGCACACCGCACTGTCGTCATGGCCCATTTGGCTGCGCATGACGCGCTAAATTCGATCGTTCCGGTCTACGAGACCTACGTCCACTTCGATCCGACCCTTCCGGCCGATGGCAGAATCGCTGTATCGCGAGCCATGAGAGATGTGCTGGTCAATGCCTACCCCGATCACGAAGAGGCCTTTACCGACCTGCACGACAAGTGGCGTTCGACGTCGGACGGCAGCATGTCGCTCCCTGTTCGTAACGCGGAGCAGCTCGGTGCGGATGCTGCCGCGGCGATCATTGCCTTGCGCGAGGACGACAACACCGACCTGCCGCCTGTCAGCCCCTATGAGCCTGGAGACCAGCCCGGGGACTACCAGTTCACGCCGCCCTTCGACTTTGCCTTCGGCGAGAACTGGGGAAAAGCGGAGCCGTTTGCCATGACCGCTCAAGACCAGTTTCGCGGCGAAGGGCCACCCGCGCTGGATAGTGCGGAGTACGCGGAAGCGTTTGACGAGGTGAAGGAGCTCGGCGTGCTCGACAGCGAGATACGTACCGACGACCAGACGCACATCGCCTACTGGTGGGCTGAATTCGCAGAGACCTGGTTTCCACGCCTCGGCCGGCAACTCGTGAGAGACCGCGATATCAGCATGTGGGACGCTGTCCGCCTCTACGCCCTGTTCAGCATGGACAACTTCGACGGCTATGTCGCGAACTTCGAAGCGAAGTACCACTATGACTTCTGGCGCCCGGCGACGGCCATCCCCGAGGCGGATTCCGACGGGAACCCCCACACCCGAGCCGTCCCGGACTGGCAGTCGGAAATGGAGAGCCTTCCCTTTCCCGACCATCCGTCGGCTCACCAGCAAGCCTGCGCAGGCGCGGCGGAAGTCTTCACGCATGTACTCGGGACATCGGAAGTGTCGTTCACCATGGATTCAATGACCGCGCCGGATGTCGGTCCTGCAACACGGTCGTACAACGACATCGACGACGCCTCGACTGACTGCGGCCTGTCCCGGCTTTACAACGGTTTCCACTTTCGCACGGCGATCGATGCTGGTGAGCGACAAGGTCGTAGCCGTGCGAAATATATCATCGACAACTTCCTGCAGCCGGTGCAGTGAAGTCAGGCCTTCTCATCGGCAAGGCAGGGCTGACCAATCACCGCAAGCGCTTGTCGCGGACCACATGGAGATCGACATCATGATACAGCTGCGACGGGGCCAGGTTCTGCATGGCGATGTTGGTGGGCAGGCGACTAGACTGAAGAGAGTGGGCCTGACGAAGAGGTGACGGCATGCGACTCCAAGGGGCTTGCCACTGTGGTGCGGTTCGTTTCAGCGTCGACTCGCCGCATCCCTATCCCTACCAGCGCTGCTACTGCTCGATCTGTCGCAAGACGGCCGGCGGTGGCGGCTACGCCATCAACCTGAGCGGGCGGGCCGAGACGCTCCGGGTCGAAGGCGCAGAGCACAAGGGGGTCTACCATGCCGTGATCGACGGCGAGCAGAGCCCCGGCGAGCGCCACTTCTGCCGCCACTGCGCCTCGGCGCTGTGGGTCTACGACCCGCGCTGGCCGGCGCTGGTCCACCCCTTCGCCTCGGCCATCGACAGTGAACTACCAACCCCACCCGAGCGGGTTCACCTGCTGCTGGACAGCAAGCCGAGCTGGGTGGAAGTAGATGCGCGAGATCATGACCAGTGTTTCGCCGGTTATCCCGAAGAGAGCATCGCCGAGTGGCACCGACGGCTGGGCCTGGAAGAGGGGGAGCCATATTCGGTGTCACGTTTCTTGTTGTGAGCCGGGATAGGCACACATGGATGCAGTTTTTTCTGCCTTCTATGCCTAGCCGATGTGCCGATTTGCTAACGAGAAACTGGACCCCCCGGATAACGATCCATGAACAAAGGTTAATTTACTATGAATTTGAATTACTGGTTGATTTGGAGTATTGTTCCGAATTTATTCGGCAGCGACTATAAGTGACCGTATTTTTTAAAGATAAACCAGAGGCCGAAGTGACTTGTTCAACTTGTCAGGCTTGTTGCTGTCGGTTGGAAGTCATGATCATTACAGATACGGGTGTTCCCGAAAGGCATATTGCTTACGATGAGTGGGGCGGAGAAACCATGCGACGCCTGGAGGATGGTTGGTGCTCGGCTCTGGATCGTCAGACCTTCATGTGTACCATTTACGAAAATCGACCCTGGATCTGTCGTGAGTTCGAAGTGGGCTCGTATGAGTGTCTTATCGAAAGAAAGGATCTGGACAAGACCCTTCACACTCCAGAATGAGCACCTTGCTACCGGCCTCCAGCAGGCCGGTAGTCATTGAGTTTGGCGACCGCTGATGCCTGCTACTGGCCCAGTGCCTCCAGCAGTACCTTGGCGACCGGCTCGGAAGAGGGCGGGTTCTGGCCGGTGATCAACTGGCCGTCTCGGCGAGTGTACGGGGTGAACACATCCGCCTTGGAATAGTGAGCGCCGCCTTCCTTGAGGGCATTCTCAACGAGCCGAGGTACGACCCCGGTGAGGCCCACGGCCTCTTCCTCTTCATTGGTGAAGCCGGTGACCTCGCGGCCTCGAATAATCGGCTCGCCTTCGGTATCGCGGGCGTGGATGAGCACGATAGGGGCGTGGCAAACGGCAGCCACCGGTTTCTGCTGCGCCCAGAAAGCCTCGATCAGGCGGATGGAGTCCGCATCGTCAACCAGGTCCCACAGGGGGCCGTGGCCGCCCGGGTAGAAGATGGCATCGAAATCGTCGGCGTTTACCTCGCTCAGCCTGTGCGTGTTGGCCAGCGCTTGCTGCGCCTGGTCGTCCTGCTTGAATCGGCGTGTGGCGTCGGTCTGGCTCTCCTCGGCGTCGCTCTTGGGGTCCAGTGGCGGCTTTCCGCCCTTGGGGGAGGCCAGAGTCACCTTAGCGCCGGCGTCCAGGCAGGCGTAGTAGGGCGCCGCCAGCTCCTCCAGCCAGAAGCCGGTGGGTTCGCCGGTATCGCCGAGGCGGTCGTGGGATGTCAGTACCATCAATATGCGTTTGCTCATGTCATTCTCCTTTCTTGCTGCCGGTGGCAACGGGGTCCATGTTGATTCCAGGGCTATACACGAGCGTAGCGTGTCTGTGGAGCAGGGCCTAATGAGTGGCAGAATGCCATGCCTTGCCTGACGCCCGTTGTCGCAACAATTGTCGAGTCCAGGCCCTGAGTGTGAGGCCAAGCCGAACCAGGAAGCGATGCCCCGGGTCATCCAGGACATCACTCTAGCCGAAGCATTCGGCAACCGGTGTTAATCTTGGGAGTCGGTATGAAAGTCCATCTCTCTCCTGTCCATGAGCGTGATCTTTCTCTTGTGGAGACGTGGCTACGCACCGCACATGTGAGCGCAAGGTGGGGCGACGCCGAGGAGAACCTTGCCATGCTGCGCCAGCCGCCGCCTCGTGGACATTGGCGAGCCATCATCGAGGCCGATGGCCGAAAGGTGGGGCTGGTGCTGTGGAAGCATCCCACTCGGACGGAACTCGACGTGGCCGGGCTCAACGACATCTCCACCAGCGTGATCGACATCGACATCATGATCGGTGAGCGCAATGCCTTGGGCAGGGGTATCGGGCCGATCGCCATTCGACTGGTGGCCGAGCAAGCCTTTGTCGACCCATCGGTGCCTTTCCTCATCGGCTGCGCAGCCTGGGACAACTTGGCCTCGCAGCGAGCGTTCGCCAAGGCAGGGTTTCAGCGTGACAGGGAGTTCGATGACATACCCCACGGCATCCATGTATTGATGGTGCGACAACGCCAGGAAGAGAAACCCAAATGAGCCAGCCGGAATCCCGCTTCTGGGAAATATTCTTTGAAGTCTTCGACAGCCTGCCCCGCCAAGGGCCGGGCAATCGAGAGTGTGCGTCCAAGGCCCTGGCCATGTGCCGCGAGCTTCCGGCGGCCCCCAGGGTGCTCGATTTGGGCTGTGGCGCCGGTGGACAGACCTTGCAACTCGCTGAGCTCATTCCGAGAGGCACCATCATCGCCATGGATAGCCATGCCCCCAGTATTGAGCGGTTGCAGGCGACTCTCGCTGAGCGTGGGCTTGCCAATCGCGTCAGCGCCATGGTCGGTGACATGGCTGAGCCGAAGTGTTTGCCAAATGGGTTTGACCTCATCTGGTCGGAAGGCGCCCTGTACAGTATCGGGCTGCGCAAGGCGCTATCCGTGTGTCATGGCCTGCTCAGGCCGGGTGGATACCTCGCCTTTACCGATGCGGTGTGGCGAAGGGAGAACCCACCCGCTCAGGTCAAGGCGGGTTTCGAACTCGACTACCCAGGCATGGGATGGCTGGAGGACGACCTGGCAGCGCTTCATGAGGGTGGCTTCGAACTGATAGGCCACTTTACGCTACCCGACGAAGCGTGGTGGGTGGACTTCTATTCTCCCATGGAGGCACGAATCGAGGCGTTGCGGCCCCGGTACGAGAATGATGCCGATGCTTTGGCTATTCTCGAACGCCTGGCCGAAGAGCCCGAGATGCATCGCCGCTACGCTGACTATTATGCCTACGAATTCTTCGTTTCACGCCGCTCGGTCGACTAGTTGCTGGGATCTTGCTTAATATAACTCGGCGCAAGGGTCGGCTGGGGAGCTCGCAATAGAAACGGGTTATGAGTCGTGCAGAGGAGGCAATCGATGTCTGTCAGTCTTCACCACCTTGCTCCAGATGATGTTTCGCTTCTTGAGGGCATGCTGATCATGTTCGGCGAAGCTTTCCAAGAAATGGATACTTACACCGGCAATGCACCAAGCGAGGGATACCTTCGCGGGCTTTTGTCCGGCGATGCCTTCATTGCTTTGGCCGCCGTGAAAAAGGGCGATGTCGTTGGAGGGCTCGCCGCCTACGAGCTGAAGAAATTCGAGCAAGAGCGCAGCGAAATCTATATCTACGATCTCGCCGTTAGCTCGGGGCATCGCCGCGAGGGAATCGCAACCGCCTTGATCGAGAAACTGAAAGAGAAAGCCGCTCAACGAGGCGCCTATACCATATTCGTTCAGGCGGATACTAACGCTGAGGATGAGCCTGCCATCGCTTTGTACACCAAACTAGGCAAGCGTGAGGATATCTTGCATTTTGATATTCCGGTTGATTGTTCATGATGGCGGCGTCACATAGCATATCAATGCAGGCGGGCGGGCAATTGTCGTCCTGACGCTATGCGCCTTGATTGCATTGAATGATGGGTTAACGAGGGGCTTCGGATGACGGATTGTGCCGTTGAGTATCAGCGTCGTCTCGACCGCGCGATTGAGTTCATTCGCAACAACATCGACCGGCCCATCTCCCTCGATGAAATCGCACAGGCGGCCTGTTTCAGCAAGTTTCATTTTCACCGCCTGTTCACGGCCATGATGAACGAGACGCCCGGGGCTTATGTCACGCGCAAGAAGCTGGAGCGGGCCGCAATTCGGCTTGTCTACGCCAACGTCTCGGTGTCCACCCTGGCCGATGACTATGGCTATTCTTCTGTAGCGGCATTCTCGAAGGCCTTCCACCAATGGTTCGGCTGTCGACCCACGGCCCTGAAAGCGATCCGCCGACGTATCGAGGGCGTCGATGGCAGACTCCAGTCGAGATATGGGAAGTCGCTTCGGCCAGAGGAGCTCCTAGCCCGTGTCGAGGATGGTGAGGGCATCGCGGCGGGATGGACTGACCTGCGAAGGCGGGTATCGACCCGACAGATAGAGGGCTT
>SKVX01000198.1 GCA_007129225.1 Halomonas sp. | reverse complement strand
TGAACTGCGCGAGGCGATCGGGTACTGATATCGGGCTACCCACACTGTTAATGCCAGGACGGCGCCCAGTGAGAGCGGCGTTCTGGCGCTAGGGCCTGTTCAGGCGATGGTGTGCTTCTTCATACGATAGAGGAAGGTATCACGGCTCAGCCCCAGTAGCCGGGCTGCCAGTGAGCGGTTGCCCTGGGCTTGGTCAAGGGCCTGCCGAATCAGTTGGCCTTCCAGTGTTTCCAGATTCATGCCGCCTTCGGGTAGCCGCCAGGGTGTGTCATCTTGACGGGGAACGGCCGCCTGGAGCCAATCATCGGGGAGGTCCTGGGCTTCGATGTGATGGCCGTGCAGCAGCACCACACAGCGCTCGATCAGATTGCGTAGTTCGCGGACATTGCCAGGCCAGTCATGAGTAGCCAGCCTGCGCAGCAGGTCTTCGCTCAGCGACGGCGGATCGACCCCGTGACGGCCGGCCAGCTCTTTGCAGAAACGCTTGGCCAGCAGCGATAGGTCACCATCGCGCTCTCGCAGTGGCGGCAGCTCCAGAGGAACCACATGCAGGCGATAGAAGAGGTCCTCGCGGAAGGTGCCTCCGGCAACCTTGGTGCGCAGGTCCTGGTGGGTGGCGGCCAGGATGCGGACGTCGACCCGCTCCACTTGCCCGGCGCCCAGCGCCTGGCACTCGCCATACTCCAGAAAGCGCAGTAGCTTGGCCTGGGCTGCCGGCGGTAGCTCCGCCACCTCATCAAGAAACAGGGTGCCCCCGTGGGCCTGCTGCACCCGGCCAGGGGTGTCGGCCTGGGCGCCGGTGAAGGCGCCACGCCGGTAGCCGAACAGCTCGGATTCGACCAGGTCCTCGGGCAGCGCGGCGCAGTTCAGGGTGATCCAGGGGCCCTGCGCGCGGCGGCTGCTCTGGTGCACCAAGCGTGCCAGCAGCTCCTTGCCGGTGCCACTCTCGCCAAGAATCAGCACGGTGGCGTCGGTTGCGGCCACCAGGCGTGCCGAGCGCACTACCGCCTGCAGCGCAGGGGATTCGCCGACCAGTTCGAAGCGTGAATCGTGGTTTGCCGTAACCCTGTTCATCCGATTTCCCTTCATGGCCCTCCCCAGTGGGTGAGCATCAGTGGCACCGGGGCCAGCACGATGATGATCAGCCCGGCAAGGCGACGTACGGCCGGTGTACGCAGCCTGGCCGCCGCGCTGCTGGCCATGACGCCGACGGTGAACAGCATCGGCATGGTGCCGAGGCCGAAAAACAGCATGAACAGTGCACCGCGCCAGGCGTCTTCCGTAGTCAGGCTGTAGACCAGCGCAGAGTAGACCAGCCCGCAGGGCAGCCAGCCCCATACCAGCCCGAAGCCGTAGGCCTGATAGAGTCGCTGCACCGGCAGTAGACGGCGCCCCAGAGGCTCCAGGCACTGCCACAGCGGGCGACCCACTGCCTCGATACTCGCGAAGCGCGGAAACCAGCCGGCGATATAGAGACCCACTGCGACTAGGAAGGCCGCGCCCAGCAATGCCATCAGTGGGCGATTGGTGGCGCCCACGGCACTGCTCAGGACACCGGCGCTGGCGGCAACCAGGGCGCCGGCCAGCAGATAGCTGCTGATGCGTCCGGCGTTGTAGGTCAAGTTGAATGCCATCAGGCTGCGTGGCTTCGCTCGCACCTCGGAGGAAAGGCTGAATGTCAGGGCGCCGGCGATTCCACCGCACATGCCCAAGCAGTGCGTGCTGCTGAGCAGTCCCAGCAGAAAAGCGATGGTCCACTCAGCCGGCATGTCGGCTAGCTCCCTTGAAGTGCCGTGACGACCGTTTGTGAGATATCACCATGCTGTGTCATCTGACATGGCCAGCGTGGCAGATGCCACAAGCATACTCAGAGGGGGAGGCGACTGTCGCCAGACGTTATTGGGAAACTGCCGAGATAGGGGATTCAAATCAAGAAGATGCATATTCATTTCGGCGGTGGCCAACATTGGCATGGAATCTGCTACATAACAGATACCGTTTCGTAAGAGAGAAGTCCTTGCACGGCCCCGTTCGGGGCCGTTTTTTTCAAGCCTTATCCACTTCGAGATACTGACACGCTGCATCAACCCGTATTTCTCCGCCAGAGCCTGGCGGTTGCCGTCTCCCTCTTGACCTGGCAAGTCGCCATGGCGGCGGATGAGGTGCCGCTCGCTTCGCCCGCCATGTCGACATCTACAGCCTGGATACCGGCGAGTCGTCAGGGCTTGCCACGGCATCGGCCTATGCCGGTCGTAAGATGTTCGGGAATACGCCCGTTACCCCGGGCGTCGACAACCTCTTCGATCGCACCTACGGCGAACATATCCAGCGTGGTACCACCGAAGTGCTGGCGACCGACCGGGTCAACGAGCCGGGCCGCACGCTGTGGGCGAATGTCACCACACGCTTCTGATTTGCGGTGATTGTCGATGCTGATCCATGGCAGCTCAGTTGGAGTTGCCTAAGGTCTCGATCAGACCCAGGAAGGGCACCAGCGTCAGCGCCAGGATCGCCGCCACGGCCAGGCCCACCAGCAGTACGCGAATAGGGTGCTGGCGAAGGCGCTGCCATAGTGTGGGGGCCTGGCCGCGCTCGACCCGATCCGCGTGCTCCCGCTGCACCCGCGCCTG
>SKVX01000561.1 GCA_007129225.1 Halomonas sp. | reverse complement strand
GCCCGCCTTGTTACCCCCCTGCACTTGCAGCAACCTTGTCAGCTGCCCCAGCCCCCCTTTCCCCGAAGGATGACCTGACGACGCTATGACGTGCGACAAACAAACGCAGCCCAACGGATCCGCTACAGTTCAAATGCTGTACCGACGTGAGTTACTCTGGCGGAGCGACGTTCATCGCGCCTAACCATTGCACGCCGCCCGCGCGGGAACGCCAAGCGTCGATACGAGTCTCAATCACGCCTGACCTGGAATGACCTGACCTGGAAAAGGATGACTGCGTTGCCTAACCGCTACCCCGCTCGATGGCTCGTCCTGCTGCTGCTTTTGTGGTTGCCGGCAATGGCCCATGCGCAGTGGTTCTCGTCCTCATCGAGCAACCAGGGTGACTTCCTGCCGGTCATGGAGGCCTTTCAACCCAGTGCGTGGCATGACGGCGAAACGCTCTATATCGGCTTCGAAAACGCCGAGGGATATTACCTCTATCGGCATCAGCTGGATGTCGAAAGCCGCAACGCCGGTCCGAGCTGGGTGAACCGGAAATACCGCCGGGCGAATTCAAGAGCGACGAGTTCCTTGGCGACGTCTACGTCTTCTATGACAAGGTCGTCTTCGAAGCCCCCATCGAAGGCGGTACCACCGGCCCGCTGGAGATCACGGTCCGATTTCAGGGCTGCGCCGACGCCGGGCTCTGCTACCCACCGGAGCAGGTCGACCTGCAGGCACCGGAACGCAACATGCCTGCCGCCTTCGCGGGCTGGCGTGACGGTGGTGAAAGCCCCAGCAACACGAATCGCTCAACGAGCGCAGCCGGGACGCTGCAGCCACCTCAGAGCGCAGACGGCCGCTTCAATGCCCTGATCAGTAACGCCAGCCTGCCGCTGGCCCTCGGCCTGTTCTTCCTTGCCGGCCTGGCGCTGACCTTCACGCCCTGCGTACTGCCGATGGTGCCGATTCTCTCTTCGATCATCGTGGGCCAGAACCCGACCCGGCCCCGCGCCTTTGTCCTGTCGGCCAGTTATGTCGGCGGCATGTCGCTGACCTACGCCGCAGTCGGCGTGCTGATGGGCCTGTTCGGCGCCGGCCTCAACCTTCAGGCCCACCTGCAGTCGGCCCCGGTACTGATCGTCTTTGCCGCTCTTTTCACCCTCTTCGCCCTGGCCATGTTCGGCACCTTCGACCTGCGTTTGCCCCCTCGGCTGGCCGGGCGCGTCGATGCCTGGCAGACTCGCGCCCAGCGCAGTGGCCCTCTGGGCCTGGCCGGCGCGGGCTCACTCTCGGTGCTGGTTGTCTCACCCTGCGTCTCGGCACCGCTGGCCGGCGCCCTGGTGTTCATTTCCACCACCGGAGACGCCGCCATGGGAGGCGCCGCCCTGCTCGCGCTGGGCCTGGGCATGGGGGTGCCGCTGCTGCTGGTCGGCACCTTCGGCGCGACCGCACTCCCGCGCACCGGTGCCTGGATGAACGGTGTCAAGATGCTCTTCGGCATCCTGCTGCTTGGGGTGGCGATCTGGCTGGTGGAACGCTTGCTGCCGCCCCCGGTCACCCTGCTCCTCTGGGCCGCCCTCGCTATCGGCAGCGCCCTGGCCCTTGGCGCGCTCTCGCTCAACCTCGCACAGGGCTGGCCACGGGTCCGTCAGGCCGCGGGCCTGCTGCTGCTCGCCTGGGGCATCGCCCTGGTGATCGGTGCAGCACGTGGGGGCCATGATCCGCTTCGCCCCCTGGCCCCGCCGCTGGCCCAGACCGGCGGCGCCCAGCAGGACGTCGAGATAACCACTGTCGAAGACCTGGGCACACTGGAGGCTGCCCTGCTGCGCAACGCCGAACAGGCCATGCCCACCTTCGTCCACTTCACTGCCGACTGGTGTATCTCCTGCAAGCAGATGGAGCGACAGGTCTACCCCGCCCCTCAGGTGGCCGAGCCATTGTCTCAGTTCGCCCGCATCAACGTCGACGTGACCCGCAGCGGCGAGTCGTCCCGCGAATTGCTGGACCACTTCGGCCTGTTCGGCCCGCCCAGCTTGATGTTCTTCGATCAGGGTGAAGAGATTCGTGAGGCTCGCATCCAGGGTGAGGTACGGGCCAACGATTTTGCCTCCCACCTGGAGAGCGTCCTCGACTGGCTTGGCCAGCGCAGCTGAACAGCACCTTGCCTATCTCATGCGCACGACCGTAGCGCACCTCTCCAACAGGGATGACGAACACCGTTCCCTCTCGCTGGACATCGCTCGCGATTTTAGGCACACTCCGCCAACAACACTTATCAAGGCCGATAGCGTCGGCAATATTCAACATCTTGCCGGGATCTATCGAAAGTTGGCTTGGGTTAACAGCGCCCCGGCCACCTGTCACCTACTCACCGATCGAGACAGAGTCATGGACATCCGCAAGGTCAAGAAGCTGATCGAGCTGCTCGAAGAATCCAATATCAGCGAAATCGAGATTCAGGAAGGCGAAGAGTCTGTCCGCATCAGCCGTCATCCCAATGGCGTGAGCTGGCCGCAGCCTCCTATGCCCCAGTACGGCGCCCCGCAGCCCCCCGCTGCGCCGGCTGCCGCTCCGGCATCGCCCGAGCCGGCCACCGAGATGGCGCCCAGCTATCAGGGACACGCCCTGACCTCCCCCATGGTGGGCACCTTCTACCGCAGCCCGGCGCCGGGGTCCAAGCCCTTCGTTGAGCTCGGCTCCAGCGTCAAGAAAGGCGAGACCGTTTGTATCGTCGAAGCCATGAAGATGATGAACCAGATCGAAGCCGATCGTGACGGCGTGATCGAGGCGATTCTGGTCGAGGACGGCGAGCCCGTTGAATTCGACCAGCCGATGCTCGTCATCTCCTGATCTTTCACCCAGAACTGGCGGATTCCATCATGCTGGACAAGGTTCTCATCGCCAACCGCGGCGAGATCGCCCTGCGTATCCTGCGTGCCTGCAAGGAGCTGGGCATCAAGACCGTAGCCGTTCACTCCAAGGCAGACCGTGAACTGATGCACGTGCGCCTGGCTGACGAGGCCGTATGCATCGGGCCGGCTTCCTCGGCGCAATCTTATCTGAACATCCCGGCGCTGATCAGTGCCGCGGAGGTCACCGACTCCAGTGCCATCCACCCCGGCTACGGTTTTCTCTCCGAGAACGCCAATTTTGCCGAGCAGGTGGAACGTTCCGGCTTCGTCTTTATCGGACCACGGGCCGAGACCATTCGCCTGATGGGCGACAAGGTCAGCGCCATTGAGGCCATGCAGATAGCCGGTGTGCCCACGGTACCGGGATCGGATGGCCCGCTGGGTGACGACGAAGGCGATATCGTTGCCATCGCTCGACGCATTGGCTACCCGGTGATCATCAAGGCCGCCGCCGGCGGCGGCGGTCGTGGCATGCGCGTCGTGCACACCGAGGCCCACCTGCTTTCCGCCGTCAACGTGACGCGGACCGAAGCGCACTCCTCCTTCGGGGACGGTACCGTCTACATGGAGAAGTTCCTCGAGAAACCCCGTCATGTCGAGGTACAGGTACTGGCCGACGGCCAGGGCAACGCCATCCACCTCTTTGACCGCGACTGTTCGCTGCAGCGACGCCACCAGAAGGTACTCGAGGAGGCGCCTGCCCCCGGCATCGACCCCGAGGCCCGTGCGCGGGTACTGGAGGCGTGTCGGCAGGCCTGCATCGAGATCAACTACCGCGGCGCCGGGACCTTCGAGTTTCTCTACGAGGATGGCGAGTTCTTCTTCATCGAGATGAACACTCGCGTTCAGGTGGAGCATCCCGTGACCGAGATGGTGACAGGGGTCGATATCGTGCGCGAGCAGCTGCGCATTGCGTCGGGCTTGCCGCTGTCGATCGCCCAGGAAGACGTCAAGCTCTTCGGGCATGCCTTCGAGTGCCGCATCAACGCCGAGGATGCGCGCACCTTCATGCCCTCCCCCGGCAAGGTGACGCTCTACCATCCCCCCGGTGGCCTCGGTGTGCGCATGGACTCACATCTCTATACCGGCTATACGGTACCGCCCCACTATGATTCGCTGATCGGCAAGCTGATCACCTGGGGCGACAACCGGGAGATCGCCCTGACGCGCATGCGCAACGGGCTTGACGAACTGCTGGTGGAAGGCATCAAGACCAACATCGATCTGCACAAGGATCTGGTTCGCGATGGCTACTTCCAACAGGGCGGCGTCAATATCCACTACCTGGAGAAGAAACTCAGCTCCTGAGCCTGAGCCCGACTTTCGATCCCCGCGGGGTGGCCATAGGCCACCCCGCCTGCGTTACGCACGGAGAACACCATGCCCTGGCTGCAATTGAAGGCTCGCATCGCTCCGGAGCAGGCAGAACTGCTCGAGGAACTGCTGATGGAGGAAGGCGCCACCGCCATCACCCTGCAGGATGCGCACGACGACCCGGTCTTCGAACCCGAACGGGGGACCACCCCGCTGTGGGACGAGACCGTGCTCACCGGCCTCTACGACGACCTGGAGGGCCTGCCAGCCATGCGGGAGCGCCTTGCGGCGGCCTGGGCACAGGCCATGCCGGGCGAGCCTTGCCCGGAGATCGAGCATGAACTGCTGGCCGACCGGGACTGGGAGCGGGAGTGGATGGAGGACTTCAAGCCTCTGCGCATGGGCCAGCGTCTCTGGATCGTGCCAAGCTGGCACGAACCGCCAGACCCCGACGCGGTCAACCTGCATCTGGACCCGGGACTCGCCTTCGGCACCGGCACCCACCCCACCACCGCACTCTGCCTCGAGTGGCTCGACGACCTGGCCCTGACGGGGGAACTGAATGAGCAGGACGTCCTCGACATCGGCTGCGGTTCGGGGATCCTGGCCATCGCGGCCCTCAAGCTGGGTGCAGGTCAGGCCACCGGCACCGATATCGACCCCCAGGCACTACAGGCCAGCCGGGACAATGCTATCCGCAACGCGATCGAGGATGATGACCTGCGCCTCTGCTATCCCGAGGAACTGGCCGACATCGGCAAGGCAGCGACGTTTCCCGTTGTGATCGCCAACATCCTGGCTGGGCCACTGATCGAACTGGCCGCGACCATTGCCGGACATGCGGCGCCGGCCGGCCGACTGGTGCTGTCAGGCATCCTCGAGAGCCAGGCCGACGAGGTGATCGAAGCCTACCGGGAACAGGGCCTGGTCATGGACGAACCCGTGATTCGCGAGGGGTGGGTGCGCCTGAGCGGTCGCCGCCCAACCTGAGGGGGAAACAACACCTATTGCCACCTTCACCACACTGCGACGGGAGCGTATGATATGCAGCCCCCCGAGCCACTAGTACTGCAACATGCCCGATAGCCACCCCCTGCCACAGATCGGCCGCCACTGCCTACCCAACCGGGTGGTCCTGGCTCCCATGGCCGGCGTGACCGATCGCCCCTTTCGACAGCTCTGCCGTCGGCTCGGAGCCGGCCTCGTGGTGGGTGAGATGGTGACGTCGGACCCGTCGCTGTGGCATACCCGGAAATCTCGCCAGCGCATGGATCACCGCGGAGAGCCTGGCCCAAGGGCGGTGCAGATTGCCGGCGGCGATGCGGCAATGCTCGCCGAAGCCGCTCGGCTCAACGCCGAGCGGGGGGCCGAGATCATCGATATCAACATGGGTTGCCCAGCCAAGAAGGTGTGCAACAAGGCCGCCGGCTCGGCGCTGCTGCGCGACGAAGCCCTGGTCGCCGAGATTCTCGAGGCAGTGGTAACCGCGGTGGACGTGCCGGTGACGCTCAAGATCCGCACTGGCTGGTGTGCCGACAGCAACAACGGGCTCCGCGTGGCCCGGCTCGCCGAATCGGCCGGTATCCAGGCGCTGGCGGTCCATGGCCGGCATCGCCAGCAGCGCTACAGCGGTCAGGCCGAATACGACACCATCGCCGACATCAAGTCAAGGGTGAATATTCCAGTATTTGCCAACGGTGATATCGACTCTGCTCAGAAGGCCGCCTTCGTTCTCGACTATACTGGAGCGGATGCGGTGATGGTCGGTCGCGGCGCCCAGGGCAACCCCTGGATTTTCCGCGAGATCGACCATTACCTTCGCCACGGACAGGCACTGCCCCCGCCCACGGAACGTGAGCGGGCCGACGTATTGCGCGATCACCTGTCGGCCCTGCACGCCTTCTACGGAGAACCGATGGGGGCACGCATCGCGCGCAAACATCTCGGCTGGTACCTCGCATCGGACCACCGCCTCGGCGAGGGCCGGCAGCGTGACCTACGCGCTGCCTTCAATGCCCTGCAGCATCCAGCCGAGCAATATGACTTCATCGACGACCTCTTTTGCCCCGGGAGCGGTCCTGCCGACCCCGGGACAGCGAATGGAATCAGTGCCGCATGAATCGTGAAGCCTTCAACCGGAACCCCGACCTGTCGGATATCGACATCGGCCCCTGCGCCGAAATGGCCGGCCTCGATACGCCGCCCTCGCCGGACGACTCCACAGAGCAGCCGCTGCGAGAAGCCGTGGATTACGCCATGCGACGTTACTTCGACCACCTTGATGGTGGCACCGTAACCGACCTCTACGCCATGGTGATGGCCGAGGTCGAGGCACCGCTGATGGCTGCCGTACTGGACTATACCCAGGGCAACCAGACACGCGCCGCGGAAATCCTCGGGCTCAACCGTGGCACGCTGCGGAAGAAGCTCAAGCAGCATGACCTGATATGAACCGACCGGCCCTCGGGCCGCCCCGGCAGAAATCAGTGTTTCACCCCCTTTCCCCACCTCCAACATAGAGTCGCATCATGTCCGATATCCCTGCCTCCCGACCGATTCGCCGTGCCCTCATCAGTGTTTCCGACAAGAGTGGCATCGTCGACTTCGCCCGGGGCCTGAGTGCACAAGGGGTCGAATTGCTCTCCACCGGAGGCACCTTCCGCCTGCTTTCCGATAGCGGTATCGCCGTGACGGAAGTCTCCGAGCACACCGGCTTCCCCGAGATCATGGATGGGCGGGTCAAGACACTCCACCCCAAGATCCATGGCGGTATCCTCGGTCGTCGCGGCCAGGACGACGCGGTCATGGCCGAGCATGACATCGCGCCCATCGACATGGTGGTAGTGAATCTCTACCCCTTCGCCCAGACCGTGGCCAGGCCCGACTGCACCCTTGAGGACGCCATCGAGAACATCGACATCGGCGGCCCCACCATGGTGCGCGCCTGCGCCAAGAACCACGCCCACACTACTATCGTGGTGGATGTCGGCGACTATGATCGGCTGCTGGCGGAGATGAGCGAGCATCAGGGGGGCGTGCCTGACGCCACCCGCTTCGACCTGGCCGTGAAGGCCTTCGAGCACACCGCCGGCTACGATGCCGCCATCGCCGACTACCTGGGAAACCAGGTTCCCGGCAGCGAGGATGGCTTCCCGCGCACCTACAACCTTCAGTTCCACAAGAAGCAGTCGATGCGCTATGGCGAGAACCCGCACCAGAACGCTGCCTTCTACGTGGAAGCCGATGCCCGCGAGGCCAGTGTGGCCACCGCCACCCAACTGCAAGGCAAGGCGCTCTCCTTCAACAACGTGGCCGACACCGACGCTGCCTTCGAGTGCGTCAAGGCGTTCACCGATACCGCCTGCGTGATCGTCAAGCACGCCAACCCCTGTGGCGTGGCGGTGGGCGCCAGCGCCATCGAAGCCTATGACAAGGCCTTCGCCACCGACCCCACCAGCGCCTTCGGCGGCATCATTGCCTTCAACGTGCCGCTGGACGCCGACACCGCCCGCGCCATCATCGACCGTCAGTTCGTCGAGGTGATCATCGCCCCCGGGATCGCCGAGGACGCTCTGGCCATCGTCGCGGAGAAGCAAAACGTGCGTCTGCTCGACGTTGGCGACAGCTGGCCCGGCAAGCGCGAGCACGCCCACGACTTCAAGCGCGTGACGGGCGGGCTGCTGGTCCAGGACAGGGACCTGGGCATGGTCGGGCGCGACGAACTGACCGTGGTCAGCGAACGAGTGCCCAGCGAGCAGGAGATGCGCGACTTGGCCTTTGCCTGGAAGGTGGCCAAGTACGTCAAGTCCAACGCCATCGTCTATGCCAAGGCCGGTCAGACCATCGGCGTCGGCGCAGGCCAGATGAGCCGCGTCTACTCCGCCCGGATCGCCGGCATCAAGGCCGCAGACGAAGGACTGGCGGTACCCGGTTCGGTCATGGCGAGCGACGCCTTCTTCCCGTTCCGGGACGGTATCGATGCCGCCGCGGCCGCCGGCATCACCGCGGTCATCCAGCCCGGCGGCTCGATGCGCGACCAGGAGGTGATCGACGCCGCCAACGAGGCGGGCATTTCCATGGTGTTTACCGGCATGCGCCATTTTAAGCATTGAAAACGCTGGATCTCGGTCATGCGTCGTTAAAGGTCGACTCAACATACTCATTTGCAACACAAACTCCGCTGTTTCGCCGACCTTTGCCTAGCCTGACCTTCGCCCAGCCGTTTTCTCAGCCGCATAATGGAAACCCCCATCGGTTTGAACCGATGGGGGTTTGCCTTCATTGCCGACGCGAGCGGCGCCGGGGACAGGTCGAAGCGGAGGTCCTTTTCCAGGGATGGAAAAGGTAGCGCCCATGGAAGGGGTCACAGCGCCTCCGCGTAGCGCCTGTCGCCGGTTCAGCCGCGGCTGGAGCCGCTGGCCTTGGCGGGGATTTAACTGTCAGCCAAGATCGATGCAGAGGTACTTGGTCTCCAAGAACTCCTCCATCCCCTGGTGGCCGCCCTCGCGACCGAGACCCGACGCCTTGACCCCGCCGAAGGGCGCGGTGGGGTTGGAGATGAGACCGGTGTTGATACCGACCATGCCGTACTCCAGCGCATCGGCCACGCGCCATACCCGACCCAGGTCGCGGGAATAGAAATAGGACGCCAGCCCATACTGGGTGTCATTGGCCATCTGCACGGCATCCTCTTCATCCTCGAAGGGGAAGACCGCTGCCAGCGGACCGAAGGTTTCCTCGTGGGCCACCTTCATCCTATCCGTGGCAAAGCTGATCAGAGTCGGCGTGAAGAAGTTGCCCCCCAGCGGGTGCGGGTTTCCCCCCAACAATAGTTGGGCACCATGGTCCACGGCGTCATGCACGTGCTCACTGACCTTGTCCACGGCCTTGCTATCGATCAGCGGCCCGATATTGACGCCCGCATCGGTGCCATCTCCCACCTTGAGTTCGCTGTTCATGGCGACCGCCAGCTTTTCGCAGAAAGCATTGACCACGCTGGACTGCACCAGGAAACGGTTGGTGCAGACACAGGTCTGGCCCGCATTGCGGAACTTGGCAGCCATGGCGCCTTCCACGGCGGCATCCAGGTCGGCATCCTCGAAGACGATGAAGGGGGCGTTGCCACCCAGCTCCAGCGAAATCTTCTGGATGTTCTGTGATGCCTGCGCCATCAGTTGACGCCCCACTTCGGTGGAGCCGGTGAAGGTGATCTTGCGCACGCTGGGAGACTCGGTCATCGCCGCTGCAATCTCGCTGGCCCGCCCAGGCACCACGTTGAACACACCGCGCGGTACCCCGGCGCGCTCGGCCAGCAACGCCAGGGCGGTGGCGGAGAACGGGGTCTGGCTGGCCGGCTTGACCACGATGGTACAGCCCGCTGCCAATGCTGCACCGGCCTTTCGCGTGATCATCGCAGCGGGGAAGTTCCACGGCGTGATCGCACCCACGACCCCCACCGCCTGCTTGGTCACCACGATTCGCTGGTTGGCCTTGGCGGCGGGAATGGTTTCGCCGTAGATGCGTCGGGCCTCTTCGGCGAACCAGCGCAGGAAACTCGCCGCATAGGCAATCTCGCCGGCGGCCTCCTTGAGCGGCTTGCCCTGCTCATGGGTCATGATCATGGCCAGGTCGTCCTGATGCTCCAGCATCAGGTCATGCCACTTCATGAGGATATCGGCCCGCTCCTGAGCGGTGAGCCCCTTCCACCCCGGGAGCGCCGCCTCGGCCGCTGCAATCGCTATCTCCGTCTCGGCACGCCCCAGCCGCGGAACGTTGCCGAAGGACTCTCCGGTAGCAGGGTTGACGACATCGATCTGCTCGCCGCTGTCGGCGGCTACCCAGCTACCATCGATGTAGGCAAAGGGACAGTAGAGCTGCGTTTCCTTCAAGGCTTCCATGATCGTCTCTCCCGGCCGACAAGCGGCCCTGTTGTACAAATGTAAACGCGGCTTGACCAGGCGCCGTCAATCCGTCGCCTCGACGCCCTG
>SKVX01000133.1 GCA_007129225.1 Halomonas sp. | reverse complement strand
GGTGCCGCGTGGCCACCCGCTGGCCGAGCCCGGTGAACTGACCCTGGAACGCCTGGCCGAGCAGCCGCTGGTGACCTATGTCTTCGGCTTCACCGGACGTTCCCAACTGGACGATGCCTTCCGGGCCAGGGGACTCTCCCCCAATGTGGTACTGACGGCAGCCGACGCCGATGTGATCAAGACCTATGTCCGCCTGGGCCTCGGTGTCGGCATCGTGGCGCACATGGCGGTGGATCCCGAACTGGACGACGACCTGGTCGCAGTCGAGGCAGGGCACCTGTTCGAGAGTTCCGTTACCAAGATCGGCATTCGTCGCGGTACATTCATGCGTGGCTACATGTACGAATTCGTCAAGGGGTTTGCCGGCCACCTCGAGCGAGACCTCGTCGATGCCGCCCTGGCCGCTGGACCCCGCCACGAGGAAGGGCTGTTCAAGGATATCGAGCTACCGGTGCGCTAGCCCACCGGTTCGGCAACGCACCCACTCAATGCTGCAGGTGCAGGCCGCATTCGCGTTTTTCTTCCACCTTGGTGGGATCGAAATAGTCGAAGTTGTCGGGCAGGTCGTGGTCCAGCAGATAGTTGTACATGTCCTTGGCGCTCCAGTGCAGCAGCGGCGATACCTTCAGCAGGCCATCGGCATTGCGACTTACAGGTGCCATGCGCGCCCGTTCGGGGGTGTCCTCGGCACGCAGTGCCGTGAACCAGACATCCGGTGCCATTTCACTCAACGCACGCTCGAAGGGCTCCAGCTTCACCTCCCGGGTGAAAGCTTCGTGGCGGGGGTCTTCGATCCCCGGCATCGGGCCTTCCACCGCTTCGCGGTGTGCCCGTGAGCGTCGCGGCAGGTAAGTGATCAGATTGAGGTCGAGTCGCTTGACCAGTGCATCGGCGAAGCGATAGGTCGCTTCTGTGTTGTAGCCGTTATCCATCCAGACGATGGGAAGGGACGGCATGTGGCGTGTCACCATATGCAGGATGACGGCTTCGAAGGGGCGGAAATTGGTCGTGCAGATGGGGCGCTTGCCCTGTTCCAGCGCCCAGTGAATCAGCGCTTCGGGCTCATTGCCCAGTTCGGAATTGATCACATCGAGAGATGAGGTCATGGGGGACTCCAATGTCGTTGACGGCCGTTGGCCATACCCTACCAAAGCCTGCAGATTCGCCCCCAATACCATTTCATTGGATAGTTATATCCAAATGGAAGAATATTTCGTCTGTTTATTCCAAATCGTGCTGAGTGTCGGTTGTGGCCAGCGCTTTCATCAGGTGCCGGATCTTGTCCAGGGTCTCGGTGTACTCGGCATCAACGTTGGAATCCGCCACCAGACCACCGCCGCCCCATAGATGCAGTCTGCCGGCATCGGCTACCGCGGTGCGAATGGCGATGGACGTGTCCATGCGCCCGCGAACATCCACGTAGCCCAGGCTGCCGCAGTAGACGCTGCGCCTGCTGGGCTCCAGTTCGTCGATGATCTGCATGGCGCGAACCTTGGGGGCGCCTGTGATGGAGCCACCGGGAAAGGCCGCGGCTAGCAGGTCGAGCGGGCGCTTTCCCGCTGCGAGCTCGCCACAGACGATACTGACCAGATGATGAACGTTGGCGTAGCTCTCCAGGCCGCAGAGCTGGGGGACCCTGACGCTGCCTGGGCGGCACACCCGGCCCAGGTCGTTGCGCAACAGGTCGACGATCATCACATTCTCGGCGCGGTCCTTGAGGCTTGCGGTGAGCGCCTCGGCCAGGCGTCGGTCTTCCTCGGGCGTCACGCCCCGGGGCCGGGTCCCCTTGATCGGCCGGGTTTCGACGTGCCCCCCCTCGTCGCACAGCAGGAAACGCTCTGGCGAGAGCGAGAGTATGGCTTGTTCATCCCAGGCCAGATAGCCGGAAAAGGGCGTCGGGGTGGCGCGACGAAGTCGCCGGTAGGCTTCCCACAAATCGCCGGTGAAGGGGGCGCTGAACCGCTGGGCCAGGTTGATCTGATAGCAGTCGCCGGCACGGATATAGTCCTGGACGGCGTCAAACCGCCAGGCATAACTCTCCCGGTGGAGCTCGCCCTCGAAGGGGGCCAGTAGTCGGAACGCCCCCGCTGATGCCGGCGGTGCATCAAGCCACGCCATGACCTGGGCCCGGCGTTGCGCACTCGCGACCAGCCAGGATTCACCGGCGTCATGATCCTGGATGAGGGCCCAGTCATAGAGGCCGACACGGCTGGCCGGCAGGCGCACGACCTGTTGTGAACGACCCCCGATGGGCTCCAGGCAGCGGCCCAGGTCATAGCCCCAATAGCCTATTAGCCCCCCGAGAAAAGGCAGGTCGCTGTCAGGAAGCTCGAGAGCGAGGCTGTCCAGCAGGGCTTGCTGAGCGGTGAAGGGGTCCTCCTCTTCCCCGCCTTCGACCCCGCCGCTCAGGCGGCCCCGGTCGTCGACCGATAGTACCGTCAGCGGGTCGCAACTCATGATGTCATAGCGCCCGCCGGGGGCGATGGGACGTCCGCTGTCCAGCAGTACGGCCCCTGAACGCTGGCGCAGGGCGGAAAAATAGCCCAGCGGATCGTCTCGGTAGGGAAGCGGGGTGATCTCGAGTCGTATGGTCATTGCCGGGGCCTTTCGGAACAGGCGACCCATTCTAGGGTTC
>SKVX01000178.1 GCA_007129225.1 Halomonas sp. | reverse complement strand
GCCCCACTCGGCCAGAAGGCTTCCCTCGGCATTGAAGACGAGGATCTCGTCGATGCCTGCTTCGAGCTGGAGTGTGGGCCATTGCGACGAGAGGGAAAGAAACAGGGCCTCGGCGTTGCCGCTCTGGATCGCGGGGCCGAGCTCGGGCGAAGCGGCCGTCAGGGCCGCCAGCTGCTGCAGACCATCTTCGGAACGTTGGAGGGCCAGCTGGATCTCCCGGGCCTGCCGGGCATTGTGCTCCTCGCGGCTCTCTTCGAACTGGCGGGTCAGGTTGGCATGGCCAAGCCAGGTAAACAGCACCACCAACGCCAACAGCAGCAGGCTGCTCAGGGCGATAACTCGCCACGTGAGGCTCAGTCGATGGCGTATTCCCTGGGATCTCGATGCGCTCATGCAAGCCTATCCCTAGCCGAGGTTGAGAAGGAACGATTATGGCGGATCAGAAGCGAAGCGAAAGCTGGAACAGCAACATGTTCCAACGGCGTTTAGTCTCGGAAGGGTCTGGATTGTCCTGCAACGGCAGCCAGCCGGTGCCGTCGATATGATGGTATTCGGCTGCCAGTAGCAGCCTCGGCGTGACACTCCACTTCAACCCCATGGTGATGTCATCGGCATAGCGGGCGTGGGCCGGGCCCAGGCCCTGAGCCTGATAGGCGCTGCCCGAGCGGTCACTGCGATCGATCGCCAGGCTGTCGTAGCGTATCAGCCACTGCCAGTCGGGGTGGAAGCGGCGTGTATATTGCACATACCAGCTTTCGCCGGTGGTATCGGATTGGCGTATGTCGCCGGAAAGGGAGACATTGCGTATGGCGTACTCGCCCGTCAAGGCCCACTTTTCCTGGTCGTACTGCAGGGAGAGAATCCAGGGTTGAAAGTTCAGCTCGCCATCGCCGAAGCCGGAGGAGAGGTCGAGATTGACATCGGCGGCACTCAGGGCGGCGGTGAAATGACCGCTGCCGTGCTCATACAGGACCTGGCCGATATAAGAGGTGCTGCCATCCACCTGAACCCCCAGGCCGGGGGGGAATAGCTGGTCTTCAAGGCCCCGGGTCGTCGGCGTGCCGATGCCGGCCTTGAATCTCAGCGTACCGTTCTCCAGGCGCTCCTCGGCATAGACGTTGCCTCCATCGGCAGACAGCCCCAGTGAGCGGGTGCGATCGAAATAGATCGACTGTGGCAGCAGGATGCTGGGCCGCGTAAAGGCGACATCCCGGGTCTGGTTATAGAAGCCGAAAGGGTTCTTGAAACGCCCGGCCTGGATACCCAGGGTGCGCTGCTGGCTGGAGTGCAATTGATAATCGATGATCCCATAGTCGAGTACCGGTCGTGCGTCACTGCCATCACCCCCGGCACGACGGCTCAGCACCTGGGCCGCGACCAGGAAGTCCTGATGGGGGCGGAGCGAGGCATTGGCCCCGATCTCGGTATATTTGAGACTGCCGGAACCGCTGCTGCTGGGGCCGAAGAAATCATTCCTGTCGGTGATGACCAGCGCCTGGCTGAGAAACCCATGCATCTGCAATGTATCTAATGGCCCCTCCTCCGCGGCAGCGACCGGCGCCCCGAGCGCTAGTGCAGCCAACAGTGGAGAGCAGCGGCTACTCCATCGAAATAACTTGGACTCGATCATCCAGATACTCCCTTTCCAGATACCCAAGGGCGCCGGGCGTGGTCGCGATGCGCTCCAGCATCTCGGATTGACTGCTGACTCTACTGGGTGCTTGCCCGGTACCCGAGAAGACCATGCGGTCCCAGGCCAGCTGCAGCTGGTGGGGATAGACGGCCAGACGCTCCTTGGTGAAGCGCCCGTGCACGGCGTGGTTGTTGGGCAGGACGAAGACCCTCACGGCCTGTCCATCGGGCCAAGTGCGCTGGCGCATGGCGAAGATGGCGCGCATGTTGTCGCGGGTCAATGTTCGGGTATTGACCTCCGGGTGGGCAATGAGGGCCACCTGGCGCGGGTCGGCACCGGTTGCGGGCGCCAGCATCACCAGCAGGGCCAGCAGAAGGAGTCGCTTCAATGCAGCCACGCGGCACTTTCCCCGAGGCTGGGTGAGCGGCACGGTGCGACGGCGCGAGCCGACGTCATCATCGGCTCGCTTGACGATGAATTCCCCGTGTCCGGCCCCTGATGTGACGAAACTGGCCAGGACATCTTGCACGTATCGATAGTGAACTCCCCCGATCCCTTGCCGGGACACAATCCGATCCTCGGCAATGTCATGCTCCCCGAATGTAATAGTCTTACATCAATGATACATATCTGCACAATAGACGCATTGCGGCATGTTGATGCGAAAGCGAGGCGCCCGCACCGTCAACGCAAGCGAGCAGGCTTGGCCAACTTAGCATATTTTTCAGCGTGCTAGCGTGGAGGGGCAGCGGGAGGCTCCTCGATCTCCTGCTGCCAGTCCGACGGTAGCGGTTGGCGGGAATCCATCTCAGAACGGGCCTCTTCGATGCTCTGGTACCAGCGGCGCGGGCGAAACAGATGCAGGTTGCGCCCCTCCTCATCCAGAGCAAGGCCTATCCGCAATGCCCCGAAGCGAGCATACATTTCTCCCCGGGCGATATCATTGATGAGACGCAGGTCGGCCAGTATCTCCAGGTTGCGTCCGGTCAGACGCAGGTCACTGACGTG
>SKVX01000461.1 GCA_007129225.1 Halomonas sp. | reverse complement strand
GCCGCGTGGTCGGTCACCGCCGAGGTGAAGACGATATCCAGGCCGGCCGCCTCGGCGCCCCGCTGAATTTCATCACGCCAGTCGGTGTGGATTTCCCCGGAAAGGTAGACATAAAAGCTCATGGAAGACTCCTGGGCTGATAAATGAAGGGTGCCCATCATAGCCTATGGAACCACCGTTGACTTCAGGCCCGGCTCGATACCATGGCGTAAGTCCTATCGCACAAAAAGGCATAGCTGAGGAGCGAAGAATCAACCCACCAGGCTGTCACCGACCGAGATGAACTGATCCCGGCCTTCGAGCAGGGTGGCATTCTGGCCGAAGTACGCCCCGGGACGAAACGGCTGGGTCTGCATCTCTATCAGCGTCTTGAGCGGCTCGCCGGGGATAGCGATGCTTCCGCTCGACTGGTCCACCGTGGTGATCTTGCACCGCTGGCAGGGCTTGCGAATGCCGAAGCGGTAACTCCCTTCGAAGGAGGCAAGCTCACGCCAGCCGTCCTCGGCAAAGGGTGCGGCTCCTTCCACCACGATATTGGGGCGAAAGCGGTTCATCGGCAGTGGCGCCAGCCCCTTGCGCTGCAGCACCTGGTTGAGCGCTGCCAGTGACGCCTCCGATGCAATCAGGAAGGGATAGCCATCGGCGAAGGCGGTGTGGGCGTTCTCGCCCTGCTGGTAGAAGGGCTCGACGGCACGACGCTCGTCGGGGGCAAAGCGCACCAGGCGCAGCCCGCTGCCCTTCCAGTCGCCCAGCACGCTGTTCAACCACTGCGCCGCCTCGGGGCCTTCGTCCAGCGCCCGGCAGGCATCTTCCCAGACATAGGCCGTCAGTGACGGCTGGTCGCTGCGCGCCAGCTCGATGGCCAGCGGCGCCACCTCAGGATGCTCCAGCAGCAGCCGGTCACTTTCCAGGCGGACAGCGATCCGGGCCATGGCCGGCATCTGCCGCTGGGTCACGAAACGCCCCACATCATCCACCACCATCCAGTTTCGATCATGGGCGATACCTCGTTCACCGAGTACCGCGCGCTCCAGGGTAATTCCACTCAGCGACTTGACCGGATACAGATGGATTCCTGAAATCTTCACGTCGACCTCCCCCTGTCGTTCTACACAGTCCTTCAAACCAGCTCTTCAATATCAGCGCCTCACCCCGCCATTCTCCAGAGACATGACTGGTCCAGAGCCGAGTCCCGCCCATCGTCGAGTCCGCCTTCCGCCGCACTGCCAAAGCGGCACTGCGGTTTTCATCGCACTGCTACACTGCGTTGGTAACATTCTCAGCCGCACGAGGGAGACGCCATGCACAACGTCCGAACATGCCGCCTGGCCCGCTACCCTTCGTCCTCGACACTTCGACAGCCGCTCATGGCAGCGGCCACGTCACTGCTGCTCTCCTTGGCAGCCACCGTTATCGCCGACGAGAATACCATCACTTGGCAGCCGGCCGAGCCGATCGCCAGCGGTGACGCCCATATCGGGCCATGGCGCATGAACGAGTCGGACTTTCGCTACGTGGACGACCCGACGGTTGCCCTGCGCCAGGACGGCACCGCTGCCGTGCTCTGGGTGGACCAGGCGCGCCAGGACATCTTCTTTCAATCTATCGACCCTGGCGGCAAACCACGGCAAAACGAGCCTACCAACGTATCACGCAGCGGCGACACCTTCTCCTGGCTCCCCCGACTGGTGATCGCTGGCGACGATCCCGACACCCTCTACGTACTCTGGCAAGAGATCCTCTTTTCCGGCGGCAGCCATGGCGGCGACATCCTGTTCGCCCGTTCACAGGATGGCGGCATGACGTTCAGCGAACCCATCAATCTCTCACGGTCGCGGGAAGGCGCCGGCAAGGGCCGGCTGACCGAGCAGCGCTGGGACAATGGCAGCCTGGATCTGGCAGAAGGCCCCGATGGCACAATCTGGGCAGCCTGGACGGCCTATGAAGGGGACCTGTACATCAGCCATTCGCTGGATGGCGGCAGCACCTTCATCCAACCTCAGCCGGTGGCCAGGGACGACAGCCGTCCCGCCCGGGCCCCCAGCCTTGCCGTGGATGGTGAAGGGAGAGTGCATCTGGCCTGGAGCGTGGGCGAAGACCCGGCCGCCGAGATTCACTACACCCTGTCCGACAGCAGCGGTGCCATCCTGGCGGAGCCTGCAGCCGTCGCTACCTCTCGGGGGCACTCTGACGCCCCCTCCCTGGCGGTGGATGCCAACGGTACCGTTCACCTGGCCTATGCCGAAGCCTCCGATGGCCCTGGACAGCCGGTTCGCATTCGCTATACCCGGGCCGACCGCGGCAAACACTTTAGCCCCCCCAGGGAGCTGGTCGACGAGGGGAGTGAACGCACCGCCGGCCAGGGGTATCCATCGATCGCGGTGGCGGGCAGCCATGTCCTCCTGCTCTGGGAGCGGCTCCCCGATCCAAGCCAGCGGCCTCGCGGCCTGGGCATGATGCACTCCGCGGATGGCGGCGAAACATTTTCGTCCCCAAGCATCGTGCCGGAAAGCGTGGCGGACGCCGGCTTCAACGGCAACCTTCAGGGGCTGTTGACCCACAAGCTCGCGGTGAACGACAACGGCGACATCGCTGTGGTTAACAGCACCTTTGTACCCGACGAGGCCAGCCATGTCTGGTTGATCCGGGG
>SKVX01000326.1 GCA_007129225.1 Halomonas sp. | reverse complement strand
CGTCCGCATAATTATCTCGTCGATCCAACCTCCGTAGTACCCTGCGATAGCTCCTAGTGGGATACCGATTAGCATCATAAGTACGACGGCAATGAACCCAATGGATAGACTGAATCTCGCCCCATATAATACGCGTGAAAAAATATCTCTTCCGGACCAGTCAGTCCCAAATGGATAGGTTAGACTTGGAGGAAGGTGGGTAGCACCGTAGTCACTTACTGCGGGTGGATGCGGCGCGATTGCGAACGGTTGAATTGTGATTCCGGCCAGGAATGGGATTACATCGGGAATCTCAATTGGTCTAGAGAATATCGTAGCCAGCACCATGAGAACGATGATACTCGTCCCCAATATAGCACTACGATTGTGCTTGAATCGCCGCCAGGCGTGTTGAGCACGACTTTTCCCCTCTTCTGTCTCGAGTGACGATGCCCAGTTTGAGATCGGTTCTCGCTCGTCGATGACCGACGGATCGAACCCATCAATTTTTATCCGGTCTTGTTGATCTATTGCCATTTTTTCCCTTTCAGTATCTTATCCTCGGATCTAGCCATGCGTAAACGATGTCTGCTACCAGATTTGCTAGCACGATTGTCACACCAATCAATAATACTAATGCTTGGATGATGGGGAAGTCACGTCGAGTGATTGAATCCACTAACAGACGTCCCAGTCCGGGCCAAGCAAATACCTCCTCGATAACAACGGCACCGTCGACAATGAAGGCTATCTGCAGTGCTGCGATAGTCACTACAGATATCAGTGAATTACGAAGAGCATGCTTGAGGATTATTTTTCGCTCTGGAAGGCCTTTGGCCCGTGCGAACATTATGTAATCCTTGTTCAGCTCTTCTATCATCGATGAACGCATGAGACGCATCAATATCGCTGTTGAGGCTGTCCCCAAGGCAATGGCAGGCAGTATCAAGAACCAGAGCATTTCTGGGGTTAGAAGCCCTTGGTCTGTAGGAGGAAGAACTGTAAACCATCCTAAATTGACAGCGAATATCAGCATCAGGATCAGACCCAACCAGAAGTTGGGCATTGCAACACCTGCAAGTGCGACGAAGCGGCTAGCTTCGTCAGCAGCCTCGTCTTTTCGAACTGCAGCAATAATCCCTGTTGGGATGGCAATTACCATCGTTATCAGCCATGCGGCTAATCCAAGGAGGATCGTTGCAGGGAGTCGAGTACTGACTTGCTCTCCAACATCACGACCCGTTACGATTGATTCTCCGAAATTGAGGAACATCGCATCTTGCAACCACAGGATGTACTGTTCCCACATGGGGAGATGAAGATTGTATTCTCGACGCATCTCTTCTCTCACCTCCTCCCCGACAGCAGCCTCTCCAAGCATGAAGGTGATCGGGTCTCCGGGGAGTAAATGAACCAGCGAGAACGTTATCAGTGTGACTCCGAAAAGTACTGGAATCATCACCAACACTCGTTTGAGTATAAAACGTTGAAGACTCATAGTAGAATGAAGGTGTGTAGATTACTCTCCGTCTTCTAGCCAGACTACGGAATTCGCATAGGGTGCGTAGATACTCGTGAATTGCCACGCGGGGTCATAGAAGATCTCGTGGCCTCTGACACGTTCCGTGGTGGCATTCGCTTCTGGAACCCAAGCGAAGTATCCGCGCGGACTTTCTCGTGCGACGATCTCCATCATATCTTGGTAGATCTCGACCTGTTCCTCCTGCTCAAACGTCGCCTGAACTTCCGAAAGTAGTTCATTGAGTTCATCGTCTTCCCATCCTGTGTAGCTATTACCGCCTTCTTCAATCAGGTTGGGCCCGGCTAAGTTCCTGTTGAAGTACTCGAACGGGCTGGGACTGCCAGTAATTCTGGTCATGATGAGCTCGTTCCGGTCGTATTGGAGTGCGTTCCCATCTTCGTCCTGTTCGTTGACCCGGTCGATTACGTCTGGGATGTATACTCTAACGTCTAAATCGATGTCATATAGTCCTGTATTCTCTAGCGTTTCTCTGACAATCTCAGCATTTTGCGGCATGTATGGAAGATCACCAGTGAGAATCGTCGTTTCGATTGGTGGCTCCATGCCGACTTCCTCCAGCCCCTCTTCGATCAATTCGACCCCTAGTTCAGGATCGGTACCTACGTACTCATCGATCATTTCATCTCGGAACTCGGGTGTTTTTGCCCATTCAAACAGGGGTGGAACACAGAGATGAGCGATCCCACCTACACCATCGAAGACGACCTGACTGATGTCCTCGCGGGGCAACAACCGAGTGGTCCCCTCTCGAATGTTTCTATTTCCGAATGGCTCCACGTGTATCGGGAACTGGACGTCCAACCAGGTACCACCGATGGTTGTATGCACGTTAACGCCATCGGCTTCTTCTAAGCGATCAATACTTCCAGTATCGATTTGAGTAGCGAGATCGAGCTCTCCTGTTTCGACAGCGCCTTCTTGTGTACTGGCCTCAGTAATAGGCCTGAATTCCACGACTTCGATTGGAGGGGTATCCGGTACCACATCGTTCCCCTCAAACCAGTGGTCTTCGTACCGGGTTAATCGAAGGAATTCGTCAGGCTGATAGTCATCAAACTGATACGGTCCTGTCCCAATCGGTGCCTCTGAGAGGTTGACCTCACCGGTAGCTGCTCCTTCGGGTACCATCTG
>SKVX01000154.1 GCA_007129225.1 Halomonas sp. | reverse complement strand
GATGGGACCACTGCCCATCGTCGGTCAGCAAGACCATGCCGGTGGTATCGACATCGAGCCGCCCTACCGTCTGCAGCCGATCGAGCTTGGGCAGGTCGATCAGATCGATTGCCCGGGGATAGAGCCCGCGCCGGGCGCTGCACTCCACGCCAGCCGGCTTGTTCAACATGACATAGCGAAACCCGACCAGCACCAGGGGCTCATCCTCCCAGTACACCCGGTCCTGCTCGCCGACCTGCAGCGCCGGTTGCTTGATCACGTCGCCGTTGACGGTGACCTCGCCCCGATGAAGCACCTTCTTCGCCAGGCTGCGGGTCAAGTCAGTGGTTTCGGAAAGAAAACGGTCCAGCCGCATCAGAAACCGACCCCATCGGCGACATTGAAATGATCGGCATCCCGCCAAGCCGGAAACTTCTCGCGGAAGGCATCGAGCTCTGACCGGGACAGCACCCCCGTCTTGATGAATGGCTGGTCCCGGGGCTCATCGATCAACGCCTCACCCTTGAAGTCCACCAGCATCGAGTCGCCGGCATAGGCCATGCCATTGGCGTCTTCGCCGACCCGGTTGACGCCGATAACCGGGCACAGGTTCTCGATCGCCCGTGCCTGAAGCAGGATGCGCCAGGGATGACGCCGCGGAGCCGGCCAGTTGGCCACGCAGAGCAGCGCATCGTATTCGAAATGTTCATTCGCGGCGGGCTGCTGGCGCAGCCAAACCGGGAAGCGCAGGTCATAGCAGACGCTCAGCAGGATGCGAAAGCCCTTGAGGGTGACGATCACGCGCTCGTGGCCCATGGAGTAGCGCTCGTGCTCACCGGCCATGCGAAACAGGTGGCGCTTGTCGTAGTGGACGCGACTGCCATCCGGGCGCGCCCAGATCAGACGATTGTAATAGTGATCGCCCTCCACCACGGCCACGCTACCGGTCACCACACAGCCACGATCGATGGCTTGCCGCTGGATCCAAGCCACCGCGCGGCTCTCCTCCATGGGCTCGGCCATTTCACGGGAATTCATGGTGAAGCCGGTCGAGAACATCTCCGGCAATACGATCAGGTCGGTTTGCGAACCATCGAGTCCGCCGAGTTTCTCTTCCAGCATGCGGCAGTTGGCATCCGGATCTTCCCAGCGCAGGTCACACTGCACCAGTGTCGTACGCAAATCGCTCATATCGGCTTCCCTTGGGTGAATCGCCACCCCCACAGCCTAACTCAGCCGGGCTGCGCCGTCAGCCGGAGCTCGCCGTCACCATGGAAACGCGACGAATAGCCTGCTAAGTTACTGCTTTCTCCAAGAGAACATGGAATGTCCACCAAGCCCTTTACCGATCCGGAAGCCACCAAGGGTGTTGCCTTTGGCCTGACCGCCTATGTCATGTGGGGCTGCTTTCCACTGTTCTTTGCCCTGTTCCAGGGTGTGCCCGCCTTCGAGGTTCTGATCCACCGCATCATCTGGTCCTGTCTCTTCCTGGTAGGCCTGGTTACGGTGATGAATCGCTGGCGCCCGATACGCCAGGCACTGGCCGAACCAAGGCGGCTCGGACGCGTGCTCGGCTGCGCCGTGCTGATCGCCATCAACTGGGGGCTCTATATCTATGCGGTGGAGACGCGACAGGTCTTCCAGGCCAGCCTGGGTTATTTCCTCACGCCGCTGGTCAATGTGGCACTCGGCATGCTGGTGCTGCGCGAACGTATGGCCGGCGTGCAGGGCCTGGCCGTTCTGCTGGCGGCAACGGCGATCGTCATACAACTGGTTTTGCTGGGGGAGTTGCCGTGGATCAGCCTGAGCCTGGCACTCTCCTTCGGTACCTACGGCCTGTTGCGCAAGCAGGTTCCCCTGGATGGCCTCTCGGGCCTCTTCGTGGAAACCCTGCTGCTGCTTCCCCTGGGGCTGATGGCGCTTTCCTGGTTGTCGATGGCCGATCTCTCCCATTTCCTCGACACGTCTCGGACCACGCTGCTGCTGATGGCCAGTGGCGTGATCACCGCCCTGCCCCTGCTGGCCTTTGCCGGTGCCGCCCGTCGGCTACGCCTGGCAACGCTGGGTTTTCTGATGTACCTCAACCCCACCATCCAGTTTTTCATCGCCCTGCTGGTATTCCGTGAGCCGCTATCAGTGATTCAGTTGGCCACCTTCGTGCTGATCTGGGCCAGCCTGGCGCTATATTCCTGGTCGGCGTGGCATAGTCGTGCCCGGCAGCCACTGGCTCCGGCCGGGAGCCAGTCGGAATGACAGCAAGGCGCCCAGACATTCAAGCCGCCTCGGGCTTGTAGCCGATACGGAAACCGCCCCAGTGCTTGCCACCCACGTAGATCGGCACCGAGAGGTCGTGCATGATCTCGCCGGTGTCACGCTTGTACGTCTGCAGCAGCAGTGTCTCTTCATGGGAACCGGAGCGCTGCCCGGTGGGATCCTCATAGATGCGACGGTTGCGGCAGAATTTGAGGTCGTGGTCATACTCACCGGTGGGCGGCTGGCTGACGTTCTGGTTATGGGTCGGAATATAGCCGCGGCGGTCGATGCCAATGGCATAGGCCACCCCTAGCTGCTCAATCAGCGGTTCCTGAATGGCCGGGAAGTGTTCGTCCGTGTAGCTGACGAACCCGGTCAAGTGCTGCTGGGGGTTGGTGCCGGGTATCGGCGTGTAGGTGGCATGAAAGAGTGTTTGCTCATCGAGTTCACCGCGCTTGATGGCCGATTCCAGCAATGAACCGAGATCGCCAGCGGCTTTGCGCGCCGCATCGAACACCTGCTGGTGACGCCCTTCCAGTCGCTGTTGCGCCAGCGCTCCATCGACGGCTTCCGCCCCCTCCATGAGCGAACGGGCCTGGGTCGCCAGCCCATGCATATCCCTGTTACCTTGCTCGGTTTCACTCTCCAGCGTCGTCAGCGTTCCCGCCACCCGTTGAGAGTGCTGGTTGGTATCGTCCATGGCCTCGGCGATCGAACGGATCTCGCTTTCGACCTGATCGAAGTTGCCGGTCATCTCGGTGAGCTGTTCACCGACCTTGCTCATTTCCTTGGCACGATCGCCGACACGCTGCATCAGATGACCGATGGTGTCGACCACGCGATGGCTACTGTCGCCGATATCACCCACCAGAGCCTCTACGTTGCGTGTGGCATCCGCCGTCCGTCCCGCCAACTGACGCACCTCACCAGCCACCACGGCAAAGCCCCGGCCATGCTCTCCGGCACGGGCCGCCTCGATCGAAGCATTCAATGACAGCAGGTTGGTCTGTTCGGCGATCTCCTCGATCAACGAGGTGACATGGCGAACGCTATCGGCTTTCTGGCTCAACATGTTGAGCAACTCAAGCGCCTCTTCCGAACGCTCGGCCAATGCCTGCATCTCCTCTATGACCTGGCCCAGCGCCTCACGGCTGACGTGGCTGGCGTCCCGGGAGCGGCTGGCGAGGGTCGCCACGTTGGCCGCGCTCGCTGCCACCTGTTCGATGGCGGAGGTGATCGAGGCCATGCTGGCGGACGCCTCTCGCACCGTGTGCCCCTGGCGTTCCAGGCGCTGATCCATTCGGTCGGCATGATGCGACACTTCGGCGGAGGCAATGGCGGTATTGCTGGCCTGTCGTATCAGGCCATGGGCCATGCGCCGCAACGACAGGTAATCGCGAGTAGCTGGCAGCAAGGCCTTGACGCCCTGAGCTTCCAAGGTGTCGGCATTGGCACTATAGACGCTGGCCACGCCTGTCAGCGCCAGCAGGCCGCCTGCCAAGACACCCAGAACCAGGCCCAGGTAGGCTTGCCCCCCTGCGCCGGGGTCACTCAACAGGAAAACGCCCGCGGCAAGAGAGACCGCGGCTAACAGAAACATCACTATCCGCATGACGCCTTATCTCTTTGTTATTGGAAGTATCCAGAGAGTAGCGTCTTGCATGTGTCATTAGCATCACCACTTTGGCCTGAGAGACCAAAGCAGAACTAAAGTTACTGAAAAATCAGCCGACAAGGCAGGGGTATCTCAGCAGGCGTAAGAACATCAGTTAAAGCCACCCCAGGAAGGGGCGGCCCATGACGTCATGCCTGGCTGGCGGAAAGCGCCTGTTCCAGGTCGGCAATAATGTCATCGACATGCTCGATACCAATCGACAACCTCACCATGTCCGCGGTCACTCCCGCCGCCTTGAGTTCATCATCATTGAGCTGTCGGTGGGTGGTCGAGGCGGGGATCGACGAGCAGGTCTTGGCGTCGCCGATATTGACCAGTCGCAGGATCATCCCAAGTGCATCGTAGAACCGGGCTCCCGCCTCGCGACCGCCCTGGATACCGAAACTGAGGATGCCCGAGGCCTGGCCGTTCATGTAACGCTGGGCCAGTTCGTGATCCTTGTGACCGGGAAGGCCGGCATACTGGACCCAGTTGACCGCCGGATGCCCCTCAAGGTACTCGGCTACCTTGCGTGCGTTGGCGCAGATACGCTCGATCCGCAACGACAACGTCTCCAGCCCCTGCAGCAGATTCCAGGCGGCCTGTGCCGAAAGTGCCGCGCCCATATTGCGCAGCGGCACCACCCGGGCGCGTGCGATGAAGGCGGCTTCGCCCACGTCACGGGTATAGCTCACCCCATGGTAGGAGACGTCGGGCTCGTTGAGCAGCGGAAAACGCTGCGCATGGTCGGCCCAGGGAAACTTGCCGGAGTCGACGATGACACCACCCACCGTGGTGCCATGGCCGCCGATGTACTTGGTAGCCGAATGAATGACGATATCCGCCCCGTGCTCGATCGGCCGCCACAGGAAGGGCGTGGGCACGGTATTGTCGACGATCACCGGCACACCATGGCGGTGGGCGGCCTCCGCCAGCTTCACCATGTCGACCACGCTGCCCGAGGGGTTGCCGACGCTTTCGCAGAAAACGGCCTTGGTGCGCGCATCGATCAACGACTCGATGCCCGCGATGTCATCCTTGTCGGCGAAGCGCACTTCGATGCCCTGTCGCGGCAAGGTGTGCGCAAACAGGTTGTAAGTGCCGCCATACAGCTCGCTGATGGAGACGATATTGTCACCGGCCTCGGCGATGGTCTGGATGGCATAGGTGATCGCCGCCATGCCGGAGGCCACCGCCAGGCCGGCGATACCGCCCTCCAGTGCGGCTACGCGCTGCTCCAGCACCGCACAGGTGGGATTCATGATGCGCGAATAGATGTTCCCCTCCACCTTGAGGTCAAACAGGTCGGCGGCATGCTGCGCGCTGTCGAAGGAAAACGAGGTCGTCTGGTGGATAGGAACGGCCACGGCGTGCTGGTCGTCGGGGGAATAGCCGTGGTGCAGGGCAATGGTTTCGGGCTTCATGGCAGGTCCTGATGGATGGAAGAAACGGTTAAGTAGTTCACCTGATGCTAACCAACTCTCAACCCTTGCACCAATATCGTTTAGTCTGGTGCCCTACGCCCTGCTGCCGGCCCCGACACCCAACCTCGAAGAGAACGGATGCTCAAGCGCTATCTGCCGATACTGACATGGCTGCCCCACTATAACCGCCGGCTGTGCGGCGCCGACCTATTGGCCGGTGCAATCGTCACCATGATGGTGATACCGCAGTCCTTGGCCTACGCCATCCTTGCCGGCCTGCCGCCGGTGGTGGGTCTCTACGCAAGCCTGCTCCCGCTATTGGCCTATACGCTGCTGGGCACCAGCCGTACGCTTGCCGTGGGCCCTGTTGCTATCATTGCCCTGATGACAGGGGCGGCCCTGAGCGGGGTCGCCGCACCCGGCAGTGCGGCGTATCTCCAGGCCGCTCTGGTGTTGTCGCTGCTTTCCGGGCTGATGCTGGTCATCATGGGTGCCCTGCGCATGGGCTTCCTGACCAACTTCCTGAGCCACCCGGTGATAGCCGGCTTCCTGTCCGCTTCCGGCATCCTGATCGCAGCCAGCCAGGCCGGCCACCTGCTGGGAATCGAGGCCACTTCCACGGCGCTGTTGCCAAGGATATCGGAGCTTGCCGCCGGACTGCCGCAAGCCCACCTGCCGACCCTGGCCATGGGCAGCGGATGTCTTCTATTCCTGATCCTGCTTCGCCTTCGCGGCAAGCGAGCGCTGCATGGACTCGGCCTGCCCGGCAACCTGGCCGACCTGATCACCCGGGGAGGCCCCGTTCTCGCCGTGGTGGTGACCACCTGGATCACCTGGCGTTTCGACCTTGCGGAACAGGGTGTGGCCGTCATCGGCGACATTCCCCGTGGGCTGCCCCCCCTGACGATTCCCGGCTACGATGGGACTCTATGGCGGGCCCTGTTGATTCCTGCCTTTCTCATCAGCTTGGTGGGCTTTGTGGAGTCCATCTCGATGGGGCAGATGCTCGCCGCCAGGCGGCGTGAACGCATCTCCCCCAACCAGGAACTGATCGGGCTCGGCGGGGCCAACCTGGCAGCGGCCTTCTCTGCCGGCATGCCCGTCACCGGGGGGCTTTCGCGCACGGTGATCAACTATGATGCAGGAGCCCGCACACCGCTTGCCGGCTTTTTTGCCGCCATCGGCATCGGCGCAGTCACGCTTTACTTCACCCCGGCCCTCTACCACCTGCCCATCGCCACGCTGGCCGCCACCATCACCGTGGCCATCCTGACCCTGGTAGACATTCCCATGATCCGTCAGACCTGGCGCTACTCCCGCAGCGACTTCTCCGCCATGGCACTGACCATCCTGTTGACCCTGGTGGAAGGGGTTGAGGCCGGGATCATCAGCGGTGTCGCACTCTCCATCGGGCTGTTCCTCTATCGCACCAGCCGCCCCCACAGTGCATTGGTGGGCCGCATTCCGGAGACCGAACACTTTCGCAACGTCGAGCGTCACGACACCGAGACCGTCAGCCACCTGGCCCTGCTGCGTATCGATGAAAGCCTTTACTTCGCCAATGCCCGCTACCTGGAGGACACCGTCTACGACCTGGTCGCCACCCATCCCGAGCTCGAGCATGTCGTGCTTATCTGCTCGGCGGTCAATCTGATCGACGCCTCCGCTCTGGAGAGCCTCGACGCCATCAACGGGCGGCTCTCCGACTCGAGGGTGACGCTGCATCTGGCCGAAGTGAAGGGGCCGGTCATGGATCAGCTGAAGCGCAGCGACTTTCTCGACGACATGACCGGCCGGGTATTCCTCAGCACCTATGCAGCCTGGCGCGAACTGTCACGCCCCTTCGATTCCAAGTGACAGCGCGGTAACGACTACCTCCTGACACGGGAGACGACTATACCTTGGTCGCATCTTCCCATTTTTCGCGACCCTTTCCGCATCAAGCTCTATTCCCCTTCCGGTGATTTATCAACCGGTTGACGCCTGCGTTCCGCCAAGCGGACGGCGAGGCCCCAAGGCAAGCACAAGCATGCGTTGACACCGCGTCACTGCCTTATCTAGTATCGACTTCGGTTTCGGAATCAAATACCGCATAGCAAAACAACAACCGCATTTTTTACCAATGGAGTCGCCTTATGCGCCAGCTCTCCCGCTCACTCATCACCGCCGCCTTGCCGCTCTCGCTACTGGCTGCCGGCGTTACCCAAGCCACCGAGGTGGATCTGCCGGGGACCATGGCATGGACCGCCTACGGCACCAATTCCAGCGGTTACGCCCAGGCCGTCGCCATCGGCAACATGCTGCAGAACCAATACGGCACCTCGGTTCGCATCCTGCCGGGTGACAACGATGTCTCCCGCATGACCCCGCTCAAGCAGGGTCGCGTCGACCTCTGTGCCTGTGGCATTGCCAGCTACTACGGTGCAGAAGGCGTCATGATGTTCGCCGACCGCGACTGGGGCCCCCAGCCGATTCGGGTGATCACCACTTCCACGGCTTCCTTCGGCCTGTCGCTGGCGGTAGCGGGGGATCTCGACGTGGAAACCCCGGCCGACCTGAAAGGCAAGCGGATCGCCTACATCCGCGGTGACGATGCTCTGAACAAGGGCACGGAAGCCTATCTGGCCTTCGGTGGCCTCACCTGGGACGACGTGGAACGGGTCGATTACCCCGGCTATTCGCGCTCCTTCGACGGCATCATTGCCGGCAATGTGGATGCTTCCTTTACCACCACCGTCACGCCTCCCGCACAGCAGCTGGCCAGCAGCCCGCGCGGCATCAGCTGGCCGGTGCTGGACCCGGACGATGCCGAGGGCTGGGAGCGCATGATGGCGGTAGCGCCCTACTTCCGCCCCCATGAGGTCACAGCCGGCGCAGGCGACGTCAGTGCCGACAACCCCGTGCCCAGTGCCAGCTATCCCTACCCCATCGTGGTCGCCAACCGCGACCTGGACGACAAGGTGGCCCATGGCCTGATCAAGGCCCTCCAGGACAACTACGATGATTACAAGGATGCGGCACCGGGAGCCGTAGGCTATGCCTTCGAGTTCCAGGATCTGCAGTGGGTCGTACCATTTCACGATGCGGTCGTAGCGTACTACGACGAAATTGGCGTCTGGACAGATGAGATGCAGGCACACCAGGACGCGCTGGTGGAGCGCCAGGAGCTGCTCATGGCCACTTGGGACGGTTTCCTTGCCGATGCCCCCGACGATGAGAACGAGTTCCGTGATGCCTGGATGCAGGCCCGTGCTCAGGCACTCAACGATGCAGGGCTCGATCCGGTCTTCAAGTAAGTCGAGCCCCTCAGCCTGACCCATGGGGCGGCCTCGCCGCCCCCTCTTCGATTCACGGACGCCGCCATGACGACCCCCACCGCCCAACACGTGTCGACGCGCCAATTCAAGGAAAAGGTGACACACATTCGTCAGCTTCCCGTCGCACTGCGCTGGATACCCGGCGCAGTGACGGTCGTGCTGATGATGATGACGCTGGACTACCTGTTCAACATGGGCTGGCTGCGCTTCGTCACGGGTCTTGAGACCCAGTTCTACTACGCCGTGGTAGCGCTGCTGCTGCCCCTGGTCTATCTACTTTGGCCGATCAAGGCGTCACTGCAGCACCGTCCTATCCCCTGGTATGACTACGCACTGAGCCTCGCCACGCTGATTGTCGGTGGCTACTTCGTCTACCATGCCGAGTCGATCCTCGAGCGCGGCTGGGCCTTCGCCGCTCCCGATACCGCCATCATCGCCAGCTATGCCTGGTGGCTGCTTATCGTGGAGGCAGCCCGTCGTGCCGGTGGCTGGCCCATTGCCGTTATCGTCTCGCTGTTTTCGCTCTACCCGCTTGTGGCGGATGTCATGCCTGGGCCGATCCAGGCCTTCCCCTCCACCCTGGAGGAGACGGCCATGTACCACACCATGAGCACCGAGAGCATCATGGGGGTGCCGCTGCAGGCCTTCGCCGGCCTGGTCATCGGCTTTTTGGTCTTCGGTGTGGTATTGCAGAAGAGCGGAGGCGGCAAGTTCTTCATCAACCTGGCCTTCGCCCTGCTCGGCCACGTTCGCGGCGGGCCCGCCAAGGTCTCGATCTTCTCCAGTGGACTGATGGGCTCGATGAGCGGCAGCGTGATCAGCAACGTGCTGACCACCGGCGTGCTGTCGATTCCCGCTATGCGCCGCATCGGCATGGGCCGCTCCTTTTCCGGCGGCGTGGAGGCCTGCGCCTCCACCGGTGGCGTGCTGATGCCCCCGGTGATGGGGGCCACGGCCTTCGTCATGGCGATGTTCCTGGACGTGCCGTACTCCGCCGTCGCCCTGGCCGCCGTGATCCCATCGATCCTCTACTTCCTCGGCCTGTTCATCCAGATCGATGCCTATGCGGCCCGCCACGATATCAAGGGCCTGCCCGCCGCGGAGCTGCCCTCGCTGTGGCAGACTCTCAAGGAGGGCTGGTACTTCATCTTCGTCTTCGCCCTGCTGGTATGGATGCTGCTGGTGATGCAGCGGGAAGCCGTGGCGCCCTTCTACGCCACCGCCCTGCTGTTGATACTCAACCAGTTCTCCCGTCACAACCGCTGGGGCTTCAAAGACCTTGGGGAAGCACTCTCCTCCGCCGCCAAGCTGTTCGCCGAACTCATCGCCATCCTGGCCGGCGTCGGCATGCTGGTCGGTGCGCTTTCCATGACGGGACTCTCCGGCACCATCGCCAACGACTTCATCCACATTGCGGGAGGCAGCGTGCCGCTGCTGCTGCTCATGGGTGCACTGACCAGCTTCGTGCTCGGCATCGGCATGACCGTCACCGCCGCCTACATCTTCCTGGCGGTGGCCCTGGCGCCAGCACTGATCCAGGGCGGCGGGCTCGACCCCATGGCCGTGCACATGTTCATCCTCTACTGGGGCATGCTCAGCTTCATCACCCCACCGGTGGCGCTGGGCGCCTTCGCCGCGGCCACGGTGG
>SKVX01000159.1 GCA_007129225.1 Halomonas sp. | reverse complement strand
TGCCCTTGGACTTGGACATCTTCTGGCCCTGGCCGTCGCGCACCAGGCCGTGGACGTAGACCTGCTTGAAGGGCACCTCGCCGGTGAACTTCAGGGTCAGCATGATCATCCGCGCGACCCAGAAGAAGATGATGTCGAAGCCGGTGACCAGCACGCTGGAGGGGTGGAAGGTCGCCAGCTCCGGGGTCTGCTTGGGCCAGCCCAGGGTGCCGAAGGTCCATAGCCCCGAGCTGAACCAGGTATCGAGCACGTCCTCGTCCTGGGACAGGCGGGGCACGCCCAGCTTCTCCATGGTCGTCAGCGCGTCGGCGGTCAGCTCGGTGGTGCCGCCCAGCAGCTGGTTGAAGCCACGTAGGCGCATGGCTGTGTCGAAATCGCCCTGCTCATGCTCGATGAAGTGGGCCAGTTCGACCAGATAGTCGCGGGTGGCTTCCACTTCATTGCGGGCCACGAAGACGTTGCCGTCCACGTCGTACCAGGCCGGAATACGGTGGCCCCACCACAGCTGGCGTGAGATACACCAGTCCTGCAGGTCGCGCATCCAGGCGAAGTACATGTTCTCGTAGTTCTTGGGCACGAACTGGATGTCGCCCTTCTCGACCGCCTCGATGGCCGGCTTGGCGAGGCTCTCCACGGCGACGAACCACTGGTCCGTGAGCAGCGGCTCGATGACGTCGCCGGAGCGATCGCCGTAGGGCAAGGTGTTGTTGACCGTCTCGATCTGCTCGAGCAGGCCGGCGGCCTCCATGTCGGCGACGATCCGCTTGCGCGCCTCGAAGCGGTCGAGCCCGGCGTAGGCCTGGGGTAGGCTTGGGTCGATGTCGGGCAGCGGGCGGCCCTGGATGTCGAAGGCTTCCGCCTGGGACAGGATAGCGGCATCCTGGGTGAAGACGTTGATCAGCGGCAGGTCCTGGCGGCGGCCCACCTCGTAGTCATTGAAGTCGTGGGCTGGGGTGATCTTCACGCAGCCCGAGCCCTTCTCCATGTCGGCGTGTTCGTCGGCGACGATGGGAATGCGGCGCCCGACCAGGGGCAGCTCGATGAACTTGCCCACCAGGGAGGCGTAGCGGGGGTCCTCGGGATTCACCGCTACCCCGGTATCGCCCAGCATCGTCTCGGGGCGGGTGGTGGCGACGACCAGATACCCCTTGCCGTCGTCGGTGGTGACGCCGTCGGCCAGCGGATAGCGGAAGTGCCAGAAGCTGCCTTGCTGATCGCGGTTCTCCACTTCGAGGTCCGAGATCGCCGTGTGCAGGGTCGGGTCCCAGTTGACCAAGCGCTTGCCGCGGTAGATCAGGTCCTCTTCATAGAGGCGCACGAAGACTTCCTGCACCGCCTTGTAGAAGCCGTCGTCCATGGTGAAGCGCTCGCGGCTCCAGTCGACGCTGGCACCCATGCGGCGCAGCTGGCGGGTGATGTGGTCGCCGGACTCGTGCTTCCACTCCCACACCTTGTCGATGAAGGCATCGCGGCCGAGGTCATGGCGCGTCTTGCCCTCCTCGGCGGCAACCTTGCGCTCCACCAGCATTTGCGTCGCAATGCCGGCGTGGTCGGTGCCCACCTGCCACAGGGTGTTGCGCCCCTGCATCCGCCGCCAGCGGATCAGGGTATCCATGATGGTGTCCTGGAAGGCGTGTCCCATGTGCAGGCTGCCGGTGACGTTGGGCGGCGGGATCATGATGGAGTAGGGCTCGCCCTCGCCCGAGGGGGCGAAGCGGCCGTCGGCCTCCCAGCGCTCGTACCAGCGGGTTTCGATCTGCTCGGGTTGGTAGGTCTTGTCCATGGGGCGTTCCGGGTCCAGAAATGGTGGCCGCCGGCGGTGGCGCCGGATAGCAGGAAGTCGTCGAATGCGTTCGAAAAATGGGCTCGATTATAGCGCGATGAGGCACTTGGCGTCAGCCGGGCGCGATAACACTTCAGAGGGGCGCCGGGGACAGCTTCGTCAACGGGGCTGATCCGGCGGCGGGGCAAGGGGGCGCCAGGGACAGGCCGAAGAGGAGGTCATTCGTCAGGGATGACGAATGTAGCGCCCAAGGATGGGTTTACAGCGCCTCCTCGCAGGCCTGTCCCTGGGTTAGCCCCCGTGCCGGGGCCTTGAGTGAGCCGGTCAGCCGCGAAGCTGATGCGCCTTCACCGGATAGCCGCGCTGCTTGTAGGTCTGCCAGCACTCACGCTTGGCGGTGAGCACCTGCTGGTGCTGGTTGATGATCTCGGCGACGCGCTCGAAGCGCGAGAACCACTCGGGGATGCCAGGGTCGAGGTTGAGCATCGCCATGGGTACCTTGTGAGCCGGCTCGGGGGGATGCTCCCAGCCGATGGTCACCGCCACGCTGTCGGCCATGTCGCTGCCGAGAAGGGCGTGGGGGAGGTAGGCCTCGGGGCGGAAAGTCCACAGCCTGTCGTCGAGGTCGCGGGCCATGGCCTCGTCCTCGGCGTGCAGGTGCAGCCGATAGCCTTTTCCGGCGATGGTCTCGGCCAGGCGGCAGGCGAAGTCGAGGCGCGCTTCCAGCGTGGTGTCAGGGAGGATGTAGAAATCGACTTGGGTCATCTGGGGTCTGCCTGGGGGCTTTCCCGAAGGGCAGGCCTTCGCGGAGGCGCTGTGAATACTTCCCTGTACGCTACCGACGCCATCCCTGGCGTCGGACTTCCGCTACGGCCTGCCCTCCGGCGCCCCCGCCAAGGTGGCGAGGGCCGCGGGTCCGGGTGGACGTCAGTGTGTCCACCACTGAGCTTCTGATATCAAATCAGGCGGGTCAGCCAGCCATGCGTATCTTCCGCGCGACCGTACTGCAGGTCGAGCAGCTTGGTGCGCAGGCGCTTGGCGATGGGGTTGTCGTTGCCGGCGGCCAGCCGGATACGGCCCTCTTCAGTGACCAGTTCGCCCACCGGGGTGATCACCGCGGCGGTGCCGCAGGCGAAGACTTCGGTGATCTCGCCGGAGGCGGCACCCTCGCGCCACTCGTCGATGCTGATCGGACGCTCCTCGGGGGACAGGCCTTCGTCCTGGGCCAGGGTCAGCACTGAGTCGCGGGTCACGCCCTCGAGGATGGTATCGGTGAGGCGCGGGGTGGCGATGCGACCGTCCTTGAAGACGAAGAACAGGTTCATGCCGCCCAGCTCCTCGATCCACTTGTTTTCGCGGGCGTCGAGGAAGGCCACCTGGCCGCAGTCGTGGGCGCTCGCCTCCTTCTGGGCGGCCAGGGAGGCGGCATAGTTGCCGCCGCACTTGGCGAAGCCGGTGCCGCCGGGGGCGGCACGATTGTAGTGGCTGGAGAGCCAGATGGAGACCGGCTCCACGCCACCCTTGAAGTAGGCCGCCGCCGGCGAGGCGATAACGTAGTAGTCGACCTCGTGGGCGGGCCGCACGCCGAGGAACTTCTCGCTGGCGATCATGAAGGGGCGCAAATAGAGGCTGCACTCGTCAGCCGCGCTCTTCGGGGTCGGCACCCAGGCGTGGTCCTGGGCCAGCAGCGCCTTGAGCGAGCCGATGAAGTCCTCGTCGGAGAGTTCCGGCAGGGCCAGTCGACGGGCGCTGCGGCGGAAGCGCTCGGCGTTCTTCTCGGGGCGGAAGGTCCACACCGAGCCGTCGGCGTGACGGTACGCCTTGATGCCTTCGAAGATCTCCTGGGCGTAGTGCAGCACGGCGGCCGCGGGGTCCAGCGTCAGCGGGCCGTAGGGACGCACCTCGCGGCCGTGCCAGCCCGCGTCCAGCGTCCAGCGCACATGCGCCATGTGATCGGTGAAGTAGCGACCGAAGCCGGGATTCTTGAGGATATCCTCACGGATCTGCGTCACCGTGGGGGTGGCGTTGGGGTGTAGGTCAAAGCTTTCAGTGGGCACGGCAAAGGGTCTCCGCAGTCCCTGAGGCGGCCATCGGCCGCTGCCAGGGGGCGATACAGGAACATCGAGCCGGTATGCGCCGGCTCGATGGGTTGTTTAATGGTTCAGGTGTAAAGGTTGCCGAGCGCAATGGCAACCCTCTTGACTCAATTGTCGCCGATCTCGACGCGGGCATCCGCTTCCCGGTCCAGCAGGTACTGGGTCAGCAGGCCCACCGGGCGACCGCTGGCCCCCTTCTGCTTGCCCGAGGTCCAGGCGGTTCCGGCGATGTCCAGGTGCGCCCAGGGGAACTTGTCGGCGAAGCGCGAGAGGAAGCAGGCGGCAGTGATGGTGCCGGCCGGGCGGCCGCCGATATTGGCCAGGTCGGCGAAGTTGGAGTCAAGCTGCTCCAGGTACTCTTCCCACAGCGGCATGTGCCAGGCGCGGTCCCAGGCGGCTTCGCCGGCATCTAGCAGGTCCAGCGCCAGGTCGTCGTCGTTGGAGAGCAGCCCCGTGGCGTGGTGACCCAGGGCGATGATGGCCGCCCCGGTGAGGGTGGCAATATCGACCACGCTGGCCGGCTCGAAGCGCTCGGCGTAGGTCAGGGCATCGCACAGTACCAGGCGACCCTCGGCATCGGTATTGAGCACCTCGACCGTCAGGCCCTTGAGGGTCTTGATGATGTCGCCGGGCTTGGTGGCTCGGCCATCGGGCATGTTCTCGGCGGCGGCGACGATGAAGACCAGGTTGAGCTTGGGCTTGATTGCCAGGACCGCCTTGGCGGTGCCGAACACGCTGGCCGCGCCACACATGTCGAACTTCATCTCGTCCATGGACTCGCCGGGCTTGAGCGAGATGCCACCGGTATCGAAGGTGATCCCCTTGCCCACCAGCACGTGGGGGGCTTCATCGGGGTTCTCGGCGCCCTGGTATTTCATCACGATCAGCCGCGTGGGCTCCTCGCTGCCCCGGCCGACCGACAACAGCGAGCCGGCGCCCAGCGCTTCCAGCGCCTCTTCGTCGAGAATCTCGACCGCAAGGGCGCCGGACGATTCCTTGCCCATGGATTCTGCCTGCTTGGCCAGGTAGCTCGGCGTGCAGACGTTCCCCGGCAGGTTGCCCAGGGTGCGGGTGAGGGCGACGCCCTGGCCGACGGCGTCACCGATGCGGGCGCCTTCCCGGGCCGCTGCGGCGTTGCCACCTTCGCTGACCAGCAGCGTGATGCGGGCCAGCCTGGGTACCGGTGTCGGCTCCGACTTGAACTCGTTGAAGCGGTAGACGGCACGGTGAGCGGACTCTGCCACCATGCGTGCCTTCCAGTCGCAGGCACGATCGGGCACCGGGACGTCGGTGAAGGCCACCGCCACATCCTCCACCGGCAGGCCGGCCAGGGCGGTGAAGGCAGCATCCAGCGCCTTGATGAATGCTCGCTCGTGGCACTTGGCCTGCTCGCCCAGACCCACCAGCATCAGGCGGTCGGCGCCCAGCCCGGGGGCAAATGGCACCAGCTGGATGCTGCCCGGCTTGGCATCGAAGTCGCCGCGCTCGATCAGCTGCCCGATCAACCGCTCGCTGGCATCGTCGAGCTTGGCGGCGGTGGGCAGCAGGTCGCCATCCTTGAACACCGGTACCACGAGGCAGGCCGTTTCGGCCTTGGCGGGATTAGCCGTCTGAACTGGGAATTCCATTGTGACTCCACAAGACAAGCGAAGGGGGATTCTGGATAATGCCGGCACGGCTCCAGGCCATTGCCGAGTCACCCCAGTGTACTCAAGGCATGGCGCCATTGCATGGAAGACGGCTGCATGATCATTTTTCGTTACCTGACCCGCGAGATTCTGCTGACGATGGCTGCGGTTGCCGGTGTCCTTTTGCTGGTCATCATGGGTAGCCGCTTCATCCGCTATTTTGCCGATGCGGCGGAGGGGGACATTCCCGCCAGCATTCTCGGCAACCTCATGCTGTTCCATCTGCCGGGATTTCTCGAGCTGATCCTGCCGCTGGCATTCTTCCTCGGTATTCTGCTCGCTTACGGCCAGCTTTACCTGAACAGCGAGATCACCGTGCTGGTGGCTTGCGGCACCAGCCCAGCGCGACTGCTGCAGGTCAGCCTGGTACCGGCGACCCTGGTCGCGGTACTGGTGGGGTTGTGCAGCCTGTGGCTGACCCCCGCCGGGGCGCTGAACAATGCCGTGATGCTCGAAGATCAGCGCAGCAGGCTGGACTTTTCCGCCCTGGCGCCGGGCCGCTTCCAGGACTTCGGCGGCGGACGTACCGTCTATACCGAGTCATTCAGCGATGATGGCAGCCGCATGCAGGAGGTCTTTATCAGCGAGCGTCAGCGCAGGCGGGACGGCACGCCCGAGAGTGCCGTGACACGGGCGGCAAGCGGATACCAGACCGTGGACGCGGATACCGGCAGCCGGTTCCTGGTGCTGGCCGACGGCGAACGCTACAGCGTCGATCCGGGGCGATTCGAGGCCGAGCGCCTCGAGTTTGCCACTTATGCCGTGAGGCTAGCGCTGGGCGGCGAGCGGCGTGAGCTGGCATCGCCCGATTACGCCACCACGAGGGAGCTGCTGAGCGATGACTCCAGCCAGGCGCAGGCACAGCTGCAGTGGCGGCTCTCCCTGCCGGCCATGGTCTTCATCCTGACCTTGATGGCGATGCCGCTGTCCCGGGTCAACCCGCGGCAGGGACGTTTCGCCAAGCTGTTGCCGGCCATTTTCCTGCATGTCTGTTACCTGAGCCTGCTGCTGGCGGCACTGGATGCCATCGGGCGTGGCTCGTTGCCGGTGGCCATAGGCATGTGGCCCATTCACGCCGCCTTCCTGGCGCTCGGCCTGGGCATGATGGTGCGTGCCCAGAAGAAGGGAATGCGCTGATGGTAACGGATCGCCTCGACCGCTATATCGCGCGCAATGTACTGGGTGCCATCCTTGTGGTCCAGGTGGTGCTGCTGGGTCTTGACCTGGTGATTTCCTACATCAACGACCTGGATGATGTGGAAGGTAACTATGGCGCCTTCCAGGTGCTGCTCTACCTGATCATGCGCCTGCCCTGGCGCTTCTATCAATACGCCCCGGTGGGGGTGCTGATCGGTGCCCTGATCGGCCTGGGCAGCATGGCATCGAGCAACGAGCTGACGGTGATGCGTGCCGCGGGCCGCTCACTCACGCGGATACTCTGGGGCGTCATGAAACCGATCATTCTGGTGGTGGCGGTGGTATTGATCGTGGCCGAGTATGTCAGTCCGCGCACAGAGCAGTTCGCCAGCGCCTGGCGGCTGGAGCAGATGCAGGGCGAAGGCGCCGTAGTGATGCAGAGTGGCGGCTGGCAGCGTGAGGGTGACAGCGTCTATCGCTTCGGCGCCATACGCGCCGACGATACCGTGGTCGACCTGACCCGCTACCGGTTCGAGGGCCGCGAGCTGCGCGAGGCCACCGTGGCCGAGCGTGCCCTCTGGCGTGACGGTGCCTGGGTGCTCGAGGACGTGGCGACGACCCGCTTCGAGGCGGGGCGCACCGAGGCCGAGCACCTGGACGAGCAGGGCTGGGAGACCAACCTGACGCCGGCCCAGCTCAACCGGCTGCTGCGCCCCATCAACAGCCAGGCACCCAGTGAACTCTGGGCCTATGCCCGTTTCCTGCAGAACCAGGGGCTGCAGGCCACGCAGCCGCTGCTCTACTTCTGGCAGAAGATGCTGATGCCGCTGACCATGGCGTCGCTGGTGCTGGTGGCGGCTTCCTTCGTTTTCGGCCCCCTGCGTACCGTGGCTGCCGGTACGCGGGTCTTCTATGGCGTAGTGACGGGGCTCTGCTTCAAGTATCTGCAGGACCTGCTGGCGCCTGCGTCCACGGTATTCGGCTTTTCGCCGATATGGGCGGTACTGGCCCCAACCCTGATCAGTGCAGCCCTGGGGTTCTATTTCCTGCGACGAACGGGCTAGGAGTCTATGCGACGACGTTTCGAACAACTCGATGAGGTGTGGCCGGCCGGCCTGGGCAAGCGGCTGGGCGCCATGGTGTATGACGGACTGCTGGTGCTGGCCATCTGGATCGGTATTACTACCGCTCACCTGGCCTGGGTTCGGCTGGTGCTGGAGCTTCCACCTGAGGCGGTGGGAGACGGCCTGGCCCAGGTGCTCTCGCTACGGCTGGCCCTGGCGTTGAGTGCCTACGCTTTCTTTGCCTTCTTCTGGACCCGTGGCGGCATGACCCTGGGGATGCAGGCCTGGCGATTGCGTGTGCAGACTGACGACGGGTTTTCCATCACCTGGACCCAGAGCCTCGTCCGCTTCCTGGTGGCCTGGGTGTCGCTGGCGGCCTTTGGCCTTGGCTACCTGTGGATTTTCTTCGACGAGCAGAAGCGCAGCTGGTCCGATATCGCCTCCGGGACCCGGGTGGTGGTGGTGCCCAGGGCCGATCGATAGCATCGTCCCGGCAGAGGGAGAACATGATATCGGTCAAAAAAGCGTCGATTTCCACTTGCGAGACGCTATGCGAATCATTTACATTAATCCTATGGGCTATGATATAGGTGATGGCAAATGTACGTATGTCTCTGCAAGGGCGTATCCGACCACAAGATCCGCGCCACCGTCGAAGACGGGGCGCGCAGCTGGCGCGAGGTGCAGGGTGAGACCGGCTGCGCGACCCAGTGTGGCAAGTGCGCCTCTGTGGCCAAGACCATCACCCGTGATGCCATTCGGTCGGAAATGTCGGCTTCGGCAGCCGACCTGGCCTATGCCGTCTAGTCCGAGCTTTCCCAAGATGAACGCCATCGCTCCCGGCTTCGATGCCAATCGCTATCATTCTTGTTGACCTTCCCCCAAGCTCTTGTCGCTGTTGGACTTTTTTGTCAGTGTGGCTAATACTGACTAATCCCCGAATCCTGACGAGACTGGAGAAGCGTGATGAAAGGCGATGCCAAGGTTATCGAATACCTCAACAAGGCTCTGGGCAACGAGCTGGTGGCCATCAACCAGTATTTCCTGCATGCCAAGATGTACAAGGACTGGGGCCTCAAGGCGCTGGCCAAGTGGGAGTACGGCGAGTCCATTGAGGAGATGAACCACGCCGACAAGCTGATCGAGCGCATCCTGTTTCTCGAGGGCCTGCCCAACCTGCAGGATCTCGGCAAGCTGCACATCGGTGAAAACGTGCGTGAGATGCTCGAGAGCGACCTGAAGATCGAGCATGAGGGCCGCCAGGATTACATCGACGCCATCGCTTACTGCGAGCAGGTCAAGGACTACGTGAGCCGCGACCTTTTTCGTCATATCCTCGCCGACGAGGAAGATCACATCGATCACATCGAGACCGAACTCGGCCTGATCGACAAGGTCGGCATCGAGAACTACCTGCTCAAGCAGATGCAGGAAGCCGGCGACGAGTAACCCCCGGCCTTCGCCTAAAGCCTGCAAGAGACCCACACCGGCGCCCATGAGGCGCCGGTGGCGTTTATGGCCTCCGCGACCCTTGGCAACCTCCGGCAATGATCTACGCTGGTGCATGTGGGTGTGCAATATCGTTACATACTGCACCAGTATGATGTTGCCCTTACCGCCCGGTCCTGCCAGCGAGTGCGCTCACTGCAGGGGCATTCGCCAGTGCCAAGAATATTGGCAGGAAAACTGCATACAATAATCATAACCAGAACCTGCGAGGCAGCCTTGATGAATCGTAACCTTACCCGCTCCACCAGCCTGCTGGTCGGTGCACTCGGCCTGACACTGGTCGGGGCGTCGCTGGCCCAGGCCGACGAGACCCGCATTCGTTTCCAGCTCGACTGGCGCTTCGAGGGCCCTTCCGCCCCCTTCCTGATGGCCGTGGAGCGCGGCTATTTCGCCGAGGAGGGGCTCAATGTCCAGATCGACTCCGGTAGCGGCTCTGCAGGCGCCATCAACCGGGTTGCCTCCGGCGCCTACGAGATGGGCTTCGGCGATCTCAACGCCCTGGTGGAATTTCTCGCCGAGAATCCGGATGGACCAGGCATCCAGGGGGTCTATGTGGTGTATGACGGCAGCCCGGCCTCGGTCTTCGCACGCAAGGATCGCGACATCGAGTCCCCCGCGGACCTCGCCGGCAAGTCCATTGCCGCGCCGGCTTTCGATACCGGCTACCGGGCCTGGGGCATCTTCGCCGCGGCAAACGACCTCGACGCCGACGACGTCGACTGGCAGAACGTCGATCCGACCCTGCGCGAAACCCTGCTGGTGCGCGGCGACGTGGATGCGATCACCGGGTTCTACTTCACCAGCCTGCTCAACCTGGAAGGGCGCGGAATGGGTGAGGAGGAACTCACCATCATGCCGTTCCCCGACTATGGCGTGCCGCTCTATGGCAATGCCATCATCGCCAGCGAGGCCTTCTCCGAGGAGAACCCGGAAGCCGTCGAGGGCTTCCTGCGCGCCTTCAATCGCGCTCTCGAGGAGACCCTGGCCGACCCGGATGGCGCCATCGACTATGTC